>DAIOWL010000180.1:5275-7682 GCA_036758545.1 Streptosporangiaceae bacterium
TTATCTCGCCCAAGACGGCCAGCGTGCACGTTTCCAACATCTTGGGCAAGCTCGGCGTCAGCTCGCGCGGTGAGGCCGCCGCGATGGCGTTCCAGCAGCACCTTCTGGACGACAGCTAACCGCCGTACGCTGAGAATCAGCCAACTCCCTGACGGAGGACTAGCCGTGACCAGCCGCCATCCCCCGGTCGAGAACTGGGCCACCGACTTCGATCACACCGACCCCGCCTGGGTGGCCGACCCGTACCCGATCTGGGAGGACCTGCGCCAGCGCTGCCCCGTCGCGCACAGCGACCGGTACGGCGGGACGTGGCTGCCGGTGACCCACGAACTGGTCTCCGAGGTGGCCTACGACACCGAGAACTTCACCTCCCGCTCGGTCGTGGTCAGCGAGGAGCGGCCAGGTCCCGACGACCTGCCCGCGCCGATCGGGCTGTCCCCGCCGATCACGTCGGACCCGCCCTTCCACGCCATGGCCCGCGGGATGCTGCTGCCCGCCTTCGGGCCCAGGGCGACCGCCGCCCTCGAGCCCTTCACCCGGGACCTGTGCCGCGAACTGCTCGCGGAGACCGAGGGCCGGGCGAGCTTCGACGCGGCCATCGAGTACGCCCGGCACATCCCGGTCCGGGTCATCGTCAGGTTCCTGGGGTTCCCCCAGGAAGACGCCGACCTCTTCCGGCGCTTCATCCGGCTGGTGCTCGAGGAGGTCAACATGCCCGCCGAGGACGAGGAGCGGGAGGCGATGTTCGGCGAACTCGACGCGTACATGGACGCCCAGATCGACGATCACATCGCACACCCCAGGGACGACCTCACCTCGTTCCTCATCGGGGCGGAGATCGGCGGCAGCAAGCTGAGCCGGGAGCACGTCCGCGGCACCATGATCCTGCTGATGATCGCCGGGATCGACACCACCTGGTCGGCGATTGGCGCGGCCCTCTGGCACCTGGCCCGGCATCCCGCCGACCGGCGCAGGCTGGCCGGCGACCCGGGTCTGATGGGCACCGCCGTCGAGGAGTTCCTGCGCGCCTACGCACCGGTCACGATGGCGCGCCTGGTGGCCAAGGACTTCGACTTCCACGGGCACCCGCTGAAGGAGGGCGACTGGCTGCTGCTCCCGTTCCCGGCCGCCAACCGGGACCCCAGCGTCTTCGAGAACCCCGACGCGGTACAGCTGGACCGGGAAAAGAACCGGCACGCGGCGTTCGGCCTGGGGCGGCATCGCTGCCTCGGATCCAGCCTGGCCCGGATGGAACTCCGGGTTGCCCTGCAGGAGTGGATGGCCCGCTACCCGGACTTCGAGCTGTCGGATCCCGCGGCCGTCACCTGGTCCGGCGGCCAGGTCCGCGGCCCGCGCACGCTCCCCGTCACCATCCTCGCGTCCTAAGCTCTCGGCCGGCTGGCCTAAGCCCTGGAGCAGCCCCAGAAGTAGGGCATTTGTCCGATGCGCCCTCGCAGGCCTTAACCGTAATTTCGATTGTGGGTGCCTGACGCCGGCTGACCGGCGGGAGCGGGCACCCAAACCACGGGGTTCGCGAGGAGTTACATCATGATGCCGTATCAGTCCTACCAGATCTACCAGGCCGAACGGCCGAAGAGCGCCGCCGAGATCCGGCGCGCCGACGAGCAGCTCGGCCACATGGCCGAGAGCGTGTCGTGGCTGTGGCAGCACGCCATCCGGCCCATCACCCTGCTCCGGAGCCAGGACCGGCAGCCGGACTGCTCCGCCCTGCTCGACGCGACGCAGTAAGACGCCCGCCGGGGAGAGCGAGAGCCGGGGAGATCCGCCACCTAAGACCGGCCGCTGAGCCACGCCAGGCTCAGCGGCCGGTCCACACCGGGGGCCGCTTGTCGCGGAACGCGGCGGGCCCTTCCTGCGCGTCGGCGCTGTGGTAGACCGGCGCCCAGATTCGTTCGGCCTCGTCGAAAAGGTCCGGCCTGGACAGGTAGGCGGTGCGCTTGGCGGCCAGCACGGACAGCGGGGCGTTTGCCGCGATCCGCATCGCTACCTGCTGTGTCCGCGCCCGCAGGTCCGCGAGCGGCACGACGTCGTTGACCAGCCCGATCTCGTACGCCCGCTGGGCAGTGAGCGGGTCGCCGGTGAGCAGGATCTGCAGCGCGATCCGGGGCGGGATCAGCCAGGACAGCGGCGCGGCCCACGGCGCGCCGCGCCCCACCTTCACCTCGCTGATGGCGAACGTCGCGGTGTCCGCGGCGATGCACAGATCACAGCTCTGGGCGAGCAGGAACCCGCCGGCCCATGCGACGCCGTTCACCGCGGCGATGGTCGGCTTGGCCACCTCGATGTTGCGGCCGAACTGGGGCACGAAGTCCGGCGGCGGCACGGTGAGCGCGGTCTCGGCCATCTCCTTCAGGTCGCCGCCGGCGCAGAACGCCTTCTCGCCGGC
>DAIOWL010000180.1:7782-9939 GCA_036758545.1 Streptosporangiaceae bacterium
CGGTCTCGGCCATCTCCTTCAGGTCGCCGCCGGCGCAGAACGCCTTCTCGCCGGCCCCGGTGAGCACCAGGACCTTCGCGGTGTCGTCCTCGTTGAAGCGCCGGACCCCGGCCCACAGGCCCTCCCGCACGGCCGCGTTGAGCGCGTTGCGGGCTTCAGGCCGCTCGATGGTGAGCCAGGCAACGCCGCCCTCGACCCGGTAGCTGACAGCTTCCGTCATCGCACCACTCCATGGCTTCACAGCAGCAGACTGAACTCGTAGATTATTGCATTAGTGAACTGTGAATCACTAATGTCGCTCCGGGAGGACGCCGTGGATCTGGATGTGACGAGCCTGCATCACCGGCGAGCCGTGCACCGGTGGGAGCGGATGAGCGTCGGCGACCTCATCGAGCGGGTGACCTGGAGCCGGCCGGACAAGGTGGCCATCGTCGGCCGCCCGGGCGCCTACGCCGACGAGCAGATGCACGCGCTGACCTACCGGCAGGCCGATACGGTCGCCAATCAGGTGGCGAACGCGCTGCTGGCCAGCGGCCTGGAACGCGGCGACGTGGTCCTGCTGTTCTGCGAGAACTCGGTCGAGGCCTACCTGGCCAAGATCGGCATCGCCAAGGCCGGCCTGGTCGCCGCGCCGCTGAACCCGATGATGGCGCCGGACCTCGTACAGGCCATGATCGACCTGGTCCAGCCGAAGCTGGCCATCGTGGACGCCGAACTGTGGCCCAGGGCTCAGGAGCCGTTCGCCGCGAAGGGCCTGCGAGCCGGGGTCACCATCGCCATCGGCGGTGCGCCGGTGCCGGGCAGCGTGTCGTTCACCGAGTTCATCGCGGGTCAGGCCGGCACCGAGCCGGACGTGGAGATCCATTCGGACGATATCTGGGAGATCCTGTTCACCTCGGGCACGACCGCGCTGCCGAAGGGCGTCATGATCTCGCACGCGTGCAGCTACGCGGCCGGGTTCGGGTTCGCGCTCTCGCTGACCCGCGGGCTGCGGCTCGAATCCGACCTCAAGGTCGGGACCTACCTGCCGATGATCTACCACGTAGGTGATCAGCCATTCACCTACTCGGTGTTCCTGTGCGGCGGCACGCTGGTACTCGGCCGCCGCCCGAACCCCGATCACATCGCCGAGATGATCGACGCGGAGGGGGTGACCGCGCTGTGGGCTGGCTCGCCGGCCATGGTGCGGGCGCTGGACGCGGTGCTGACCGCGCGCCCGGACCTGGACGCGCGCAGCCTGACCGTGATCGTGTACGGCTGGGCCGCGCTGCCCCCGGCCACGCTGGCCTCGATGAAGCGGCACTGCGGCGATGACCTGTGCGTATTCGAGATCTTCGGCCAGACCGAGTCGATCTCGTGCCACCGGTTCTGGCCGGGCGAGTGGCCGGAACTGTACGCGGCCACGGCGCCGCAGCAGAACTACGTGGGCGTGCCGAGCCCGATCCTGGCCTCGACGGTCCTCGACCCGGACGGCCGTGACCTCGCCGCCCAGCCCGGTGTGGCCGGCGAGGCGGTATACCGGTCCCCGGCCGTGATGGCCGGCTACTACCGGGACGAGGCGGCCACCCGGCACGCGTTCCGGTTCGGCTGGTTCCACTCCGGGGACAGCTGCGCCTACGACGACGCCGGCCTGCGCGTCATGCTCGACCGGTACAAGGACATCGTGAAGACGGGCGGCGAGAACGTGTCCAGCCTGCGGGTGGAGGCCGTGCTGGCCCAGCACCCGGACGTGGCCAAGGCAGCAGTCATCGGGCTGCCGCACCCGCGCTGGAGCGAGGCCGTGACCGCTGTGGTCGTGCTCAGGGACGGGGCCGAGGCCAGCGAGGAGGACCTGATCAAGCACTGCCGGGTCAGCCTGGCCGGCTACGAGACGCCCAAATCGGTAGTGTTCGCCGCCGACCTGCCCGAGACCGTGGGCGGCAAGGTGCTCAAGTACCGGCTGCGCGCCGAGCACGCCGGGTACTACGCCGGCGCGAACCCGTAAGACCTGGGTTAGCAGGACGTCGGCGATCTCGTCGACGTACGCACGCCGCGCCCGGTCCGACCGGGGTAGCACGCCGGGTGTGGTCAGCACGAGCTGGGCGTGGCCGAGGTAGGCGGCGTAGGCCAGGACGGCCCGCCGCCTGGCCCTGGCCGGGGTCAGGCCCGCCTCGCGCA
>DAIOWL010000181.1:0-9894 GCA_036758545.1 Streptosporangiaceae bacterium
ACTGATCAAGGGCGATCTGCCCGCGCAGGCGCTCCATCTCGGCGGCCTGCAGCTGGTCCAGCGATTCGGCTTCGAGCGCCATCAGCAGGCCCAGCGCCGCATCCAGGGCCCCGGCACCGCGCATGGCACGTGCCGCGGCAAGCAGCCGCTGCAGCCGGCGGCCGGATCCGGGCGTCAGCATCGCCGCGCGCTCCAGGAACGCAGCCGCCGCAGCCAGGCCCCCGTGGGCCTGCACCCGGCCAGCTGAGCGCTCAAGCTCCTCAGCAATCTCCTCATCCGGGCCTGGCGCGGCCTGAGCGTGGTGCCAGGCGCGGCGGTCCGGATCGATCTGCGGATCGGTAGCCTCCGCCAGCGCGCGGTGTACCTCTTGTCTACGCTGAACCGACGCCGACTGGTAAGCCGCCGAACGGACCAGCGGATGCCGGAACCGCACCCGCGCGCCGAACTCCACCAGGCCTGCCTCCGCCGCTGGTGTCTTCGCAGACACCGGAATCCCCAGCTGCCCGGCCGCCCGCCATACCAGGAACGGGTCGCCGGACGGATCGGCCGCCGCGAGCTGCAGCAACCGCCGGGTCTGGGCTGGCAGAGCCTTGACCTGTCGCCGGAAGCTCTCCTCGATCCGGCCAGACAGCGGTCGCGCGCCGGGCAGGCCGAACCCGCCTGCCAGCTGGGCCGGCGTCTGGCCCCGCGGCAGCTCCAGCAAGGCCAGAGGATTCCCCCGCGCTTCGCTGACGATCTGATCCCGGATCCGCGCGTCCAGTGGTCCAGCCAGCATTGAGTCCAGCAGCCCCCCCGCATCGCCCTCCGGCAGGCCTGCCACCGGCAGCTCCGGCAACCCGGCCAGCTCGTCGCCCGGATCGCAGGCCGCAAACACCAGGCCGACCGGCTCGGCCGCCAGCCGCCGCGCCACGAACCCCAGTGCCTGCGCCGAGGCCCGGTCAAGCCACTGCTCGTCATCGACCACGCAAATCAGCGGCCGGTCCCCTGCCACCTCCGACAGCAGGCCCAGCACCGCCAGGCCGACCAGGAACCGGTCCGGCGCCGATCCGGCGCTGAGGCCGAACGCGGTCCGCAGCGCCTCACGCTGCGGCACCGGCAGGCGTTCGGCGCGATCCAGCATCGGCGCGCACAGCTGATGCAGCCCGGCGAAGGGCAGCTCCATCTCCGACTGCACGCCAGTGGCGCGTGCCACCCGGCATCCCGACGCCCGCCCGGCCAGGTGATCAAGCAGCGCCGTCTTGCCGATCCCCGGTTCACCGCACACGACAAGCACCCGGCTCTCGCCGGCCCGGACACTATCAAGGAACCTGCCGAGCGCACTCAACTCACGACTACGGCCCCTCAGCGAGGCGGCGCGGTCTCGCCGCCGGGAACTCGCTGCCATCGGCTCGGCACTACGCCGTGTCCGTGGCAGCCGGTCGGCGCGACCGATCGCCAGTGAAAGACCATGACCAGCTGCCTCATATTTGGGCTCGCGGAGCACCCGAGACACTCTGCTGGAAGGGAACTGGGCAAGCGGATACCGCCCGATGGTCGTTGCCGGCATCGGGATTTCTTCCCCGCGTATGTCGACCAAGGCGCTTCTCCCTCGACTATCTCGGCACGGGCCTTGTCCTTACTCTCGTGCCTCCGCTACGCCCAGGCGTTAGCAGACGGGACAAACCCTGGCCGCAGATTCGTCTGTTTCGACATATGCCGCCGAGCCCTCATCGGCGAGCCTGTGACCATCAACGAGCTCGGCGAGAAGCGAGCTGTACATCAGCTCGGGAAAACCACGGATAGCGCCCGCATCGCGGGAGGCAGCCGCCGCGGTGTCAGAAGGCGGCACCTATGGGGATTACATGTCCCGGTCATTGACCCAGGGCGAGCTGCGGAAGCTCGCCGGTCAGCAACGGACGACCTGCTCAGTAGCGGAGGAAACATGTGCCAGCATGAGCCCAGGTGCCCGGAATGGCGGACAGTGGATCACGTCGCTGCACGGATCGTGGCGGATCAGCCTGGGCAGGGCTGGAGCCTGCTGTGCAACGGTGTCATCGTGTTCGACGACGGGGGCCAACTGCTCCCTGATGGCCGGGCCGTCACTCCTGCCCGCCTCCGTCTGGTCGGCCTCGTGGCCATGGCCGCCTGAGTTGACGGCGATGAGCCGGACGTCACTGACGAAAGGCCAGCGGGCCTGGGAGAACAATGCCTACGTGCGTACGCTCCTCTGGCAGCGGCAACCGGAATTGGCCGCCGCGCTGGCGGCTGCCGAACAGTACTTCTCGCGTCCCTGCTGTGCCGAGCTGGCAACGTGATGGGCGCGGCCTGCGGAAATCGGGAGGCGTTCATGGCGGGCGAGGACGTTTTCGATGTGATCGTGATAGGCGCGGGACCGGCCGGGGAGGTCGCGGCTGGGCGCGCGGTGCGGGGGGGCCTTTCGGCGGCGATCGTCGAGAGGCGCCTGGTGGGCGGCGAGTGTAATTTCTACGGGTGCATCCCGAGCAAGTCGCTGCTGTGGCCCATGACGTTGACGGCCGAAGTGAGCCGGATGCCGGGGCTGGAGCTGGCTGGCCCGATCGACGCGGGCGCGGTGCTGGCCCGCCGCGACGAGTTCGTGGGCCACTACGGCGATGCCCCCCAGGTGAGCTGGGTCGAGAGTGTCCCGGTGGGGTTCGTCCGGGGCCAGGGACGGCTGGCCGGGCCGTTGCGGGTCGAGGTAACGGCGCCGGACGGCGGCATCCGGGAGCTGCGCGCCACGCACGCCGTCGTGCTGGCGACCGGCAGCGATCCCTGGATCCCTGAGGTGCCCGGGCTGCGGGAGGCACGCCCGTGGACGAACCGGGAAGCGACCAGCATCCAGCAGGTGCCCAAGCGGCTGGTCGTGATCGGCGGCGGACCCGCCGGCTGCGAGATGTCCCAGGCGCTGCACGCCCTCGGCGCCCGGGAGGTGACCATGGCAGTGGCCGACGACCGCCTGCTCGAGCGGGCCGAGCCGTTCGCCGGCGAGCTGCTGGCAAAATCGTTCCATGAATCAGGCATCGACGTGCGCTTCGGCCGTTCAGTCGCCCGTGTCGAGCGCCCGGTCCCAGGTGGCCCGGTGACCGTCTACACCGACGATGGCCCGGGGGTCGAGGCCGACGAGATCCTGGTCGCCGCCGGCCGCCAGGCCAACGTGCGCGACATCGGCCTGGAGACGGTCGGCCTAGCCGCGGACGGCCCGATTGAAGCGGATGCCAGCATGCGGGCGGCAGGTGTGCCCGGCGGCTGGCTGTACGCCGTCGGCGACGTGAACGGCCGCAACCTGCTCACTCACATGGGCAAGTACCAGGGCCGGGTATGCGGCGACGTGATCGCCGCCCGCGCCAAGGGCCTGCCCGACGACGGGCCCGCGCTCCGTGATACCGCCGATGACCGGGGCGCCCCCCAGGCCATCTTCACCGACCCGCAGGTTTGCATGGCCGGGCTCACCGAATCCAAGGCCCGCGCCGAGGGCTTCACAGTCCGCGCTGTGGAATACGACATGGGCGCGGTCCCGGGCGCTGCGCTCCAGGCCGACGGGTACACCGGGCGGGCGAAGGCAGTCGTCGACGAGGACCGCCGCGTGCTACTCGGCGTTACCTTCGTCGGCCCCGCGGTGGTCGGGCACCTCTACGCGGCCACCATCGCGGTCACCGCCGAGATCCCCCTCGACCGGCTCTGGCACGCCGTCCCGGCGTTCCCTACCACCAGTGAAATCTGGCTCCGGCTCCTGCAGGCGTATGGCCTGTGACAGCCACCCGCGCGCACCGCCTCCGACCAGGTCAGGCCCCCTCTGTCCGGCGAAGGCTCTCAAGCGTGAGCCAGACCTTAATCGCTAGGTGGAGGTCCAGCCGGGCCTCGCCGTCTTGCGGGTCGCGGCCGAGGAGCTCCCCTATTCGCTTCACGCGGTACTTGAGGGTGTTCCGGTGTACCGACAGCGCCGCTGCTGCCTCGTCGTAATTGCAGCCGCTGTCGAAGTACCGCGCGAGAGTGAGCAGAAGGCTGGAACGGTACTGCTTGTCGTAGTCGAGCAGCGGGCCTAGCTGCTCGTTCATGAATCCTTCGATGCCGGCGGGGTCGGTGACCGATGAGAGCATCCGGTAGACGCCCAGGGAGTCAAAGCGCAGTACGGGCACGGCCGGGTTGCTCAGGGCAGATGAGGCGAGGTTCGCCACGAACTGTGCCTCGCGATAGCTCGCGGCGACGTGCCAGGCGTCGGAGTAGCGTGATCCCACGGCGAGCCGGCATGTGCCACTTGGCAGATCGCCGGTGATGGCCGCCTGCAGCTTGGCCCAGTCGGCCTCGCGGTAGGCAATGATCACGACGTAGTCAGTCCGGGCCACGACCAGTGAGCCGGCATCGAGTCGGCGTACTTCCCGGACGACGGCCTGGAAGAACTGCTCGCCCAGCCCACCCCGTGGCCGGCCGGTGGCGATGATGACCCGGTGCGGGCGGTGCGGATCGTACCCGAGAACGTGCGCGGATGCCTTGACCGTTGACTCATCCGCGCCCGCGAGCAGCTCCTCGGCGAAGTCGCGCTGGCTGCGCAGCTCCGCTTCCGCAACGCTCTGCAGGCGGGCGAGTTCCACGCTCAGCACCGTCGCGGCGTACTCAAGCGCGGCTAGATCGGTCTCGCTCGCGGTGCGCGCGGGGTCAATGAGCGCGATGACGCCGAGGACACCCGGACGCGGGTTGGCTAGGACCAGCCAGGCCCGGCGATGATAGACCGCGCGCTGCGCAGTCCGCAGCTTGCTGATGAGCTCTTGTCGCTGCTCGGGCCGCTCCTTCTTGTACCGATCATCGGGCACCTCCCCAACGGCGGCGCGAACATTACCGTGCACATCCTGGATGAGAACCGGGAACGCAGTGAGCCGGTGCACGGTCGTGGCGATACCCATCTCCCCGGCGGTAGCAACGATCTCGTTCAGCCGCCGATGGGTCTCCATGATTTTCGTCAGTGTCGAGACCGTCGACTCGAGTTCGGCGTTGGTCGACTCAAGCTCGGCGTTGAGAGCGGCGGCCCGCTGGGTACTTGCTTGCTCTGCCGCGAGCAGCTCTAGTTTGGCGATCACGGTGCCGCATAGTCGCGCGAGCACCGAGATCAGGAACGTTTCCTCGTCAGACAGGGGCTCGGTGCCGACGGTCACCAGGAAGATCGGGTTGTCCCCTGACGAGGGCCCAAGTGGGAATACCCACCATGAGGAACAGTCGTCTACTTCGAGCCGCTTGGGCGCCGCGAGCTTGGCCAGTGTGCCGCTAATGTTGTCAGGGGCGCGCTCGTAGTAGTCTCCCGACCTGCTGGGATGCCAGGCTAGCGCCTTATGGCAGGACGCGATCGACGGAACCGCGGTGGCGACAAGGCGCGTTGCCTGGGACGGCGAAGACGATTGGGTCAGCATCGCCGACAATGCGAGGACCGCATTGACCGACGACAACTTCGCCTGGACGGCGAGTTCCAAGTCGTTCAGGCTCGATACGCGACGCGCGGCTGACGTCATGGATCGCCAAGGAACTGGCGGGTCAGGCCGTAATACGGATTCGGGATAATTGTCCTATTGACAAAGACCCGGGAATGCGCCTGGAGCCCGTTCATGACCCATTCACCATCGAACCGGTCAAGAAGAGCCTATACTCGTCAGACAGCGCCTCGTCCGCAGTGAACAATTGCAGCGTGCCCTCTCCCGGCACGAGCCCGCCGGGATTCCGGTCTCGCACCGAGGACGCCGTGTTGGTGAATCTGACGTGATCGCCGGCCTGGAACCCAAGATCGGCGATGTCCGGTGCTCGCAGGCTCATGCGCACCTCCCGGCCCAGGCCAGTGAGTATACTCTCCGCCAACCCCGATGACCTGCGGCATGAACTGTGGCAGGTCATGGTCACTGGCTCGATGGTGACCGCCTCGTCGGGTGGACCTGGTAGCGGCGAGTTCTGCCGGGTTTGCCGATAAGCCGCCTGCGGGAGCTTGCGCAGGCCGTAGACCGCCTGCCGGGTGGCGTAGCCGTCCTGGCCGACAATCCGGCGGACGCGGGCAGCGTGCTCGGCGGGTAAACCCTTGGGGCCGGGGTGAGCGCGGCCGACGGGCCGACCCGGATACATGGCTTGCTCAGGTCGAGCCCGTGATCCTGCGCAGCCCAGCCTGAGAGGCCATCGCCCCCTGACAGGGCCCTCCGCTGTATACCGAGCAGGTATATGAAGTTTCATCATCGAACCGGCCAAACCGTGCATACCATGCAGCATTTGACGTACCGGCATTCGATCGCAAACATGGGGGTACGCATCGAAGGCGGGGATGTCCATGACTAGCCAGGCCGCAAATGCGCCCAGTCGGCACGCCCGGCTCTGCTGAGAGGCCCAGCACGCCGAGAGTCGACTTCAGTGTCGACCCCACGCGCTACCGGCACTGGCGCCTGGCGTTCGACGGGCCGGTAGCGACGCTGACGATGGATGTCGATATGGGCGGCGGCCTCGTTTCCGGGTACGAACTGAAGCTGAACTCCTACGACCTCGGCGTCGACATCGAGCTCTACGATGCAGTACAGCGAATGCGGTTCGAGCACCCCGAGGTCAGTGTGGTCGTGCTGACCAGCGGCAAGGAGAAAGTTTTCTGCGTAGGCGCGAACATCCGGATGCTGGCAGCCGCGCCGCATTCGTGGAAAGTGAACTTCTGTACGTTCGCCAACGAGACCCGCAACGGGATCGAGGACGCGACGGCTAATTCGGGCCAGGCCTACGTGGCCGCGGTCAACGGGAGCGCCTTCGGCGGAGGGTACGAACTGGCGCTGGCTTGCCAGCACATCATGCTCATCGACGACCAGACTTCCGTCGTGTCGCTGCCGAAGCTTCCCCTGCTCGGGGTTGGGCCGGGCACCGGCGGGCTGACCCGGCTCCTCGACAAGCGACACGTCCGCCGTGACCTGGCTGACTACTTCGCCAGCAAACCCGAGGGCGTTGGCGGCGAGAAAGCCGTCCAGTGGCGGCTCGTCGACGAAGCCGTTTCCCAGCCCAGGTGGCAGGAGGCGGTGGCCGAGCGGGCCGCGCAGCTAGCTGAGCGTTCCGCCCGCCCGGTAGATGCGACGGGCATCGAGCTGACACCGCTGGAGAAGACTCGTACGGGCGATGAGATCTCCTACCGGTACGTGACCGCGCTGCTGGAACCCGGACGGGGAGTGGCAGAGATCACGGTCAGCGGACCGGAGACGGACGCGCCAGCGGAGGTGGCCGGGATGCGCGAGCAGCACGCGGGCTTCTGGCCCCTGGCGGTCACCCGGGAGCTCGATGACCTGATCCTGGACTTGCGCATCAACGAACCGGAACTCGGCACCTGGGTGCTGCGCACCGAGGGCGACATGGGGCGGGTTCTGGCCTATGACCGGCTGCTGCTGGATAACCGGGACGACTGGCTGGCGAACGAGATCATCCACTACCTCAAGCGCACGCTCAAGCGTCTCGACGTGACCAGCCGCAGCCTGATCGCGCTGATCGAGCCCGGCAGCTGCTTCGCAGGCTCCCTGCTCGAACTCGCCCTGGCGGCGGACCGGTCATTCCAACTGTCCGGCGTGTTCGATCAAGCCTATCCGGACGCGGAGCCAGCGGCCGTCACCATCGGCGAGATGAACCTGGGCCCTCTGCCGATGGGCAACGGGCTGACCAGGCTGGAGACGCGCCACCTCGGCAATGACGCCGACCTGGCCGAGGCAGAGAAGCGGGCAGGCGATGCGCTGAAAGCCGAAGATGCCGGTCAACTAGGCCTGGTCACGTTCACCCCCGACGAGGCTGACTGGGACGAAAAGGTATGCTTCGCCATCGAGGAGCGGGCCAACTTCAGCCCCGACGCCCTCGCCGGGCTCGAGGCGAACTACCGCTTCGCCGGCCCGGAAACCATGGAAACCAAGATCTTCGGCCGGCTAAGCGCCTGGAAGAACTGGATCTTCAACGGCCCGAACGCCTCCGGACTGGAGTCGATGTACCTCCGGGAGATCACCGAGCGGGTGCAGCAATACGAGAAACGTCATAAGCTCGTCGATGCTTCGCATCCACACGCCACGAACAGCCCCGTCTTTGGCGCGATCGAGTACATGAAAGGTCACATAGACGAGCCTATTTCGGTTGCCGCGTTGGCTGAAGAGGTGTGTATGAGCGAATCAGCTTTCGCTCACCACTTCAAGCAATGCGTGGGCACATCTCCCCATCAGTTCCTGAAGCTGCTGCGCCTTGAACATGCACGCGACCTGCTCCTGGAGAATCACACTGTCAGCGAGGCAGGCAAGCGCGTGGGGTACGCCAGTCTCTCCCACTTCATCAAAGAGTTCAAGAGGTACTTCGGGGAGACGCCACGCTCATATCTGCAAACGCTTCAAGAGTTTGAAGTGTCCAAACTCCACACGAACTAGTGGTGACAGGAAGAGGTAGCTAGTGACGTGGCACACGGTGGTGGCCGAAGACGACTTGCGGGAAGGGGAAATCGCCGGCATCGAGGTAGCCGGGAAGAAGTTGGCTCTGTTCAATGTCGGTGGCGAGATACGGGCTTTCGAGGACCGCTGCCCCACCTCAGTTCCCGACTCAGTGAGGGTGATCTCGACGCCTACACGCTAACGTGCGCAGCACATCTGCGGGAATTCGATGCGCTAACCGGGAAGGGCGCCAGCCCCGGCAACAGCCAGCTGAATGTATCCGAGACCCGCGTGGCTGACGGAAACATTGAGGTACTTGTGCCGGATGTCGATTAGTTAGCCAGCCCTAGACTCCCTACCGACGCCCGGCGTAGGACACGCCCGGTCGACGGAGTCTGGTCAGCGTCCCTGCCGCTGATATGCCGCAACGGCCTGCGGCCGGGAAGGCAACCAGATCCAACCATGCAGAAATGGGCACAACTCCAGCAGGAATCCGGCAACGCGGCGCCTCCGTAAGGAGGATACTTCTTTGTACTGCCAACTCCAATCCTTTCTTGCTGGCAGCGTTACAGTAAGTTACTGGTCACCCAGAACCAGCACACGCCAGGTCCGCCTACGACCGCCGGGAGGGCCTGAACTCGGCCAGTATCAGCCGTGCCAGCACTCCTGGAGGGGAATCATGGGCTCGCGAGCGCTGGATATCGCTGATCTTGAGTTCCAGGTGGGCGACCACGTCTGCGCCTTCTATAACGGGGGCGGCAGCGCCTTGGACGATATCGTCGTGGACTTCGTCTCCAAGGGGCTGCAGGCGGGGAACAAATGCGCCTGCCTTAGCTTCACCAATACTGCGTCCTCGGTGCTGGACCGGATTCCCCCCGAGCTCATGTCGCGAAAGGATATCCTGCAGTTCATTACGGAAAAACAGGCTAAGGGTGGCTTCTCCGTAGAGGCAGGTCTCAGCACGCTGGAGGCAATGGCCAAAGATGCGCTCTCCGACGGGTACGGCCGCCTCTGGTTGATAGGCGATGCGGCTTTCGTTGCCCGGGACCTGCCCCCCAGATCCATGAAGACGTGGTTCACCTACGAAGCAGAAGTAAATGAGCTCGCGTCGCGGCGCTCGCAGTTCATCATGTGCTTGTACGATCTTGACCGGTGGGCTGGTGATTTGGTCATGAGCGTGCTCCAGACTCATCCCCGGATCTTCGTCAACGGGCTGGTTCTCAGCAATCCGTACTACCTCCCGCTGCGCCAGTTTCTGGCTACCCTGTGACGTCAGCCGCGCCGCGTATCGAGCCGGGCACGCTAGGTCGCCCGCACGATGCTCCCCGGGGAACGCTGAGGGGTTTCCGGAGGTCCCTGGCGGATCCTGACGGGCGTATGGGCCCAGCGGCCTGCCCTGGAAGAGCACAAGATCCGGATGCTCCAAGAACCGGCCGAGGCTAGTTGTTCCCCGGAAAAGGTCACAGCAGTCAGATGGGAGAAATAGGAATGTTCGGGAAGAGGTATG
>DAIOWL010000182.1:0-7215 GCA_036758545.1 Streptosporangiaceae bacterium
CGGCGTCGTCCAGCGCGGCCCGCACCGCCTCGGCGGCGAGGCGCAGCTCGCTGCGCCCGGAGTCCTTGGAGAACTCGGTCGCCCCGATGCCGGCGATGGCGGTGCCGCCTGCGGTACCGGCTGCGGTGCTGGCTCGGGCCATTACCGGGCGATCCTGACGGTGGCGGTGACGTGGTCGCCCAGGCTGCACCGGCCGGTCACGGCGACGACCTGCTCGTCGTCGTCAGCCGCGGTGACCTGCCCGCTGAGGGTGAGCGTCTCGCCCGCGTGGCAGGGCACGCCGAGCCGGATGGAGACGGCGCGGACCACGGCGTCCGGGGCCCAGGCCGAGACGTACCGCTGGACCAGCCCGGTCGTGGTCAGGATGTTGACGAAGATGTCCCTGGCCCCGCGGACGACGGCGCGGTCCCGGTCGTGGTGCACGTCCTGGAAGTCCCGGGTGGCCAGCGCCGAGGCGATCACGAACGTAGGCGTCACGTCGATCACCCGGTCCGGCAAGGCTCCCTCAGCGGGCTCTGCTGCCTCCGGGGGGGACGACCCCCCCGAACCCCCCCGAGGAGACCAGGAGGGCAGGCTCATGTCGCCGGCCGGGGTGAACGTGACCCGGACCGGTAGCCCGATCCGGACCTGGTCCGGGCGGACCCCGGGCATCTCGCCGAGGATCCGCACGCCCTCGGGCAGCTGCACGAGCGCGACGACCATCGGCAGCCGCTTGCCCGGCACCGGCGGGTGGTGGTGCACCACGTAGCTGAACACCTCGCCGGTGCCGGCCGCCACCGTGTAGCCGCCGTCGCTGGCCGCGCCGCAGGCCGGGCACATCGGCCCGGGCGGATGGCGCAGCGCGCCGCACGCGGCGCAGCGCTGGATGCGAAGCTCGCCGACCGCGGTGCCGTCCCAGAAGAAGGCGGTGTCGGGGGTGACCAGAGGGAGCATCGGGGTTTCGGCGGCGGGAGTGGGTGGCGTGGCGGAGGTGGGGACAGGTGGGGGTCGGTATTTCAGGATGCGGAAGTCCATGGTGGCCACCGGCTCGTCACCGGAGAACCAGGTGCTGCGGGTGGTGACGAACCAGCCCTCGCCGAGCGCGGTGCGCTTGGGCCCGGTCACGTCGAGCAGCCTGGCCTGGACGGACAGCCGCTCGCCGGTCTCGAGGTAGCGGTGGTAGGCCTGGTCGCAGTTGGTCGCGACCACCGAGGTGTACCCGGCCTCGTCCAGGACCTTCGACATCTGGCCCAGCGGGTCGTCGTTCGTTCGGACCCCGTGCAGGCCGGGCATCGTCCAGACCTGGATCATGGCCGGCGGGGCGGTGCCGCGATCGTCCCGGCCGTTCGGGTCGATGATCTCGGTCCAGTTGCGGATCATGGGGAGGTTCACCGGGTCGCGGGCGGCGCGGGGGCAGCTGTCGCCGGCCGCGGCCAGGCGCGCGGCCGCCGCCCGGATCGTGTCCTCGCTCATCGGGGCGCCCGCGGCAGGCCGAGGCCGGCGGTGGCGATCAGCTCGCGCTGGATCTCGTTCACGCCGCCGCCGAAGGTCAGCACGATGTTGCGCTTGAGCTGGACGTCCAGCCAGGTCATCAGCTCCGCGGTGTCCGGGCTGGCGTCGGCGTGCCGGCCCACCACCTCGGCCAGTTCCTGCCCGATCACCTGGAGCTGCTCGGAGGAGAAGACCTTGGTGACGGACGCGTCCGCCACATCGAGCGTCGCTGCCGCCGCGACCTGCCAGTTGAGCAGTTCGTTGACCCGCATCACGACCGAGGCCCGGGCCAGCGCCCGGTGCACGTCGGGCTGGGCCAGCAGGGAGCGTTCGGCGGCCCAGGCGCGCACCCGGTCGTGCAGGGCGGCGATCCGGCCGGCCGGGCCGAGCATCACCCGCTCGTGGTTGAGCTGGGTGGTGATCAGCCGCCAGCCCTCGTTCTCCGCGCCGACCCGCATCCGGACCGGGACCCGCACGCCCGAGTAATAGGTCGCGTTGACGTGGTGGGCGCCGTCGTGGGTGATGATCGGGGTCCAGGAGAAACCCGGGTCGGCGGTGTCCGCGATGAGGATGGAGATCCCCTTGTGCTTCGGGGCGGCGGGATCGGTCCGGCAGGCCAGCCAGACGTAGTCCGCCGCGTGCGCCCCGGTGGTGAAGATCTTCTGCCCGTCCACGACGTACTCCTCCCCGTCGCGGACGGCCCGGGTGCGCAGCGACGCCAGGTCCGTTCCCGCCTCCGGCTCGGTGTAGCCGATCGCGAAGTGCACCTCGCCGGCCAGGATCCGCGGCAGGAAGAAGTCCTGCTGCCAGGGCGTGCCGTGCTCCTGCAGGGTCGGGCCGACGGTCTGCAGCGTGACCGCGGGCAGCGGCACGTCGGCGCGGGCCGCCTCGTCCGCGAAGATCTGCTGCTCCACCTGGCCGAATCCGCGGCCGCCGTACCGCGCCGGCCAGCCCACCCCGAGCCAGCCGTCCCGGCCCATCCGGCGCACCACGTCGCGGTAGACGGCGCCGTGCCGCTCGGTGAGCAGCTCGGCGCGCTCGGCCGGTGTCATCAGGCCGGCGAAGTAGCCGCGCAGCTCGTCGCGCAGGGCCCGCTGCTCCGGGGTCAGGTCGATGAACACGGCAGGAACCGGGTCAGGTCGGCGATCAGCGAGGAAAACCGGTGCAAGGGATAGGTCGCGTCCATCCCGATCCCGCCGTGCAGGTGATGACACAGCCGAACGGTCCTGGGTGCCTGCTCCGCGCACCAGTATCCCGCCACCTCGAGGTCGGCGGCCGCGTCGCGGCCCTCGGCCAGCCGCCAGCAGGCCGACAGGGCAGCCAGATGCATGGTGCGGGACGCGATGTAGACGTCGGCGATCTGCTGGGACACCGCCTGGAACGCGGCCAGCGGCCGGCCGAACTGCTCCCGGCTGGCGACGTGGTCCCTGGTCAGCGCCAGCGCCCCGGCCACCGCCCCATCGGCCAGCGCGCACGCCCCCGCTAGGGCCAGCTGGTGCAGGTCGCGCACGCAGTCCGCCCCGCCGAGCATCCCCTCCACCGGCGCCTGGTCCAGCTGGATCGCGTACTCCGGTTCCCCGCTCGAGCTCGGCGTGCGCGTGACCTGCACCCCCTCCGCGTCCGGCCGCACCAGGGCCACTCCATGATCATGGGGAGTTTCGGTCGTTGGGCCGTCGAAACTGCCCATGATCATGGGATCACTGGATGCTAGGCGGGCGGGGATGAGGAGGAGGTGGGATTGCTCGGCGTGGGGGACGCCGATTTTGAGGCCGGTGATTTTTCCGTCGGTTACTGCTGTGGCGGGTGCGGCGGGGGGTTCGCGGAGGGCGGCGGTGAGGAGGAGTTCGCCCGAGGCGACGCCGCGGAGCAGGTCGGCGCGCAGGTCCGGGGGGCCCCAGCGCGCCAGGGGCAGGGCGCCGGTCATGAGGGTGGCCAGGGCTCGCATGGACGGGGCGCGCTTACCGATCTCGGTGAGGAGCACCGCGACCTCGAGGACGCCGAGGCCGTCGGGCGGGGATACGTCGAGCAGGCCGGCCCGGGCGAGCTCCTTCCAGGGGTCTTCGGCAGTCAGCACCTCGGCGGCCAGGCCGGCCACGGCCTGCTGACGCTCTTCCAGGGCGAAGTCCATGACCGGCGAAGGCCCTCCTTACCCTCCGGCGAATGAAGGAATTAGAACACGTTTCACGTGTCCGCGGCCAGGTGACGGGACGGCTCGGCCGGGCCCGGCTGAGCCTTGCGGGGCTTGCGCACGAGCAGGAGGATCCCGGCGACCAGGGCTACGGCGCCGACGATTCCGGCCGCCACCGGGATGATCGTGTCGAGCAGCCTCAGTTCGGTGCGGCCGCTGGAGTCGAGATCGACGACGGCCTTCACGGTGTCAGGCGTGGCCCTCAGGTCGCCGTCGAAGAGCACCGCGACGGTGCCGCCGGTGGCGGGGTTCCGCAGGGTCATCTTCTCGTTTTCGTCGACGTTGAGCAGGGCCCCGGTCTGCGGATCGACCCAGTAGGTGAGGTGGATCTGGTACATCTGCGGCAGCTTCACCGTCTTGGCTTTCAGGCCGAAGAAGGGCCCGGGGACGGTAATGGTCGCGACCTGGGTCGGGGCGACGTCCTCGGTGAACATGTAGGTCTGGATGCCGCCTGTGTCGGCGGTCCCGGCGTAGGTGAAGGGCACCGTCCGGTTCAGGGTGGTGTCGAAGACCTGGTAGGTCTGCTTCTGAGTGCCCATCGGGAACACGGCCCCGGCCACTCCGGTCTGCTCTATCCGCTTGTTGCCGTTGACGTGCGCCCCGCAGCAGTCGACCAGTTCGGCGGTGCGCCGGTCGAACGCGAAGCGGCGGGTCACGGTGCTGACCGGCAGGCCGTTGGTGACGTCCCGGACGCTGGCGGTCTCGTCCCACACGGCGGTCGAGGAGGAGCCGGCCGCGGCGTCCCCCTTGATCGCGTAGGTGGCCCGGACGCTGACCCCGGTTTTCTCGGTCAGCTTGACCTGGCTGAAGTACGACACCCCGGTCCCGGCCAGGGTCGCGGTGGTGTGCTCGTCCAGCGGGAACCTGACGATCTGGCCGCTGACATAGGTGGGCAGCAGGACCGCTGCGGCGATGAGGACGAGACCGAGCCCGGCGAGCGTGAAGCCAGCGACCGTTCGCATAGCCAGAATTAGAACACGTTCCACCTGTAGGCGACCAGGTCTCGCCGGTAATCGCCGCCGGTGCACTTGGTAGGCTTGTGACGGACGGAAACGGTGAGGGACGCGGTATGGCACCAGCGAGAACACGTACTACCGACGCGCTGAGCGCAGCCGGCGAGGCCGAGCTGGGTTCGGCGGCGCAGCGCGAGCGGCGCAAGCGGATCCTGGACGCCACGCTGGCGCTGGCCTCCAAGGGCGGCTACGACGCGGTGCAGATGCGGACCGTGGCCGAACGGGCCGACGTGGCACTGGGCACCCTCTACCGGTACTTCCCGTCCAAGATCCACCTGCTGGTGTCCGCGCTGACCCTGGAGTTCGAGCGGACGCAGGAGAAGCTCGACCGCCGGCCCATCCCGGGCGACACGCCGTACGAGCGCATGATGTACGTGCTGTCCCGGGTGACCAGGACCATGCAGCGCGAGCCGATGCTCACCGAGGCGATGACCCGGGCTTTCATGTTCGCCGACCCGAGCGCGGCGGCGGAGGTGAACGCGGTCGCCCGGCAGATGGAGCGGATGTTCACGCGGGCCATGCACGACGGCGAGCCCTCGGCCGACGACGCCGCTATCGCCCGGGTGATCGGCGACGTGTGGCTGTCGAACCTGGTCGCGTGGGTAACCCGGCGGGCTTCGGCGGACGACGTGAGCAGCCACCTCGAACTGGCCGCCCGCCTCCTCCTTCGCTGAGCCCTGGGGCAGAGCGGATCAGCGAGAGCCGTAATTGTAGGTCGACGAGGTGCTGGGTGTGCCGTTGGCGTGGCTGGACAGCACATTCACCACCAGCACGCTCCCGCCGATGGCGATGGCCACACCCACGACGACGGCGATGATCAGCCGGACCACACGTTCTCCTTCGCAATTGATTTCCCGGACGGCAGCAGGATCCGCCGCCACAGCGGGCACCCGCGCCGGGTCAGGGGACGGTGAACGTCACCTTAGCGCCCCGCCCCTTATATTTCCTGAGGTTGGCCGGCACGACCCGGGCCACGTAGCGGCCGGGGCGCAGCCCGGTGAGGGCGGCGCCATCATGGTATGCGGCGGTTACCGGGCTGTCGCCCGGTTGGCCCGGACCCGTCAGGTAGACGAGGTAGCGGAGGCCCAGGCCGGAATCGGGCCAGCTCAGCCTGACCTGGCCGGAGCCCGCGCTGGCGCGCACCGAGGTTACGGCGGGTACGTGCGGGCAGCCGTGCCGCAGGCCCCAGGAGGCGAACCATTGCGCCGGGTTCCGCCGTGCGATCCCCGGATCGTCCGACGGCCCGCTCCGCACCGAACGGACGCGCGCGGCGGGACCGAACGCGGCCAGCGGCACCGTGACGAACCGGGGCAGCGTCACCGTGTTGGTGTAGGAGGCCATCGGCTGGCAGCCGGTGTTGACCCCCACGGAGTTGACGTTGTAGCTGATCACCAGCGTGTTCCCGGAGGAGAGGTCCGGCTCGGCCCGCGCCTCGTACATGATCCGGAAGTCGTGCGCGTCGTCCAGTCCGATGGACGGGTCCCGGTACAGCCGCCGTCCCGCACGGAAGTCGAACGGGCCCCACGGCGCGCCGGCCGGGTAGGCGTCGATGTCCGGCGAGCCTCCCACCCCGGCCTGGATCAGCCAGTAGCGCCCCCCGGCCCCGATCACGCTGAACCCGGACGAGACGTCGGCGCTGGCCGAGCCCCCGCTTATCGAGCCCCAGCTTATCGATCCAGGGCCCAGCAGGACCGGCCGGGCACTCTGCTGGCCGGGTGCCCAGGTCCCGGGCCCGGCGTAGAACCGCCAGGAGGAGAACACGGTCAGCTGCGTTACCGGGACCCGGGCCAGGTAGAGATGCCGGAGCGGGTCGGACACGTGCGGGCTCTGCGTGCCGTAGACGTAGACCGTGCCGCCGAGGCGCAGCACCGCGGCGCCCCACAAGATCGGGGACCCACCGGCCGGCGGGGTGTAGGACGGCAGCCGGACCAGGGTCGGCCGGTTCGTTGCGCCGTACCGGGACCCATGGCCAGCCGAGCTGAGCTGGCCGGCGTCGAAGCTGGCGATCACGGTGCCGAGCGGGACGAACGGGAAGGTACTCGCCGCGTAGCGGTTGTAGAACTTGACGATCGTCCCGCCGGTGCGCAGGCCGTCCTCGTCCCAGTACCGGTCATGGGTACCGGACAGCCAGGGCGAGTCGCCGACGACCGGCGCCGCGTTGCCGGGGCGGCCCGGGCCGGTGCAGGCTCCGCCGCCGGTCACGGTGACGAACGCGCTGCCTGGCCTGGTGCGGGTCTGCACCACGACCGCGTTGTGCGCGAACCCGCTGATGTGCGAGAAGCCGGTGCTAGGCCCGGCCGGGCCGATGAAGGTGTCGGCGAAGAACCAGGCGAGCTGCGAGGAGTTCAGCCGGATAGCCGAGACCCCGTCGCCGCCGGCCCAGTCGGCGCAGCCGGATTGATTCGAGTAGGCGGTCCACTCGGCGTCTAGTGCCGCGGGGTCCGGCGCCTTCGGTGAGCCGGGCGAGGTGAATGTGCCAGATGAGCCCCGGACCACCACGGGCGGGCTGTTCACCGGGGGCGGGCCGGACAGGTGACGCAGCGA
>DAIOWL010000182.1:7315-9878 GCA_036758545.1 Streptosporangiaceae bacterium
GGACCACCACGGGCGGGCTGTTCACCGGGGGCGGGCCGGACAGGTGACGCAGCGACGGGATGAGCCAGACGGCCGCGGCGCCCACCCCGGCGGCTATCCCGAGAACCAGGCCGGCGAGCTCGAGCCCGCGCCGGCGGGAGGCGTCGCGGCGCCGGGTCGGGGCCTGGGCCGCCTCCGTGTCGGTGTCAGACACCGCCCTAGTAACGCAGCCGGGCCGGCTGGCCGTGAGGAGCTTTGCTGAGAGTTCAGCGAGTGGACAGGCTCAGGTAACCGGCGGCCCCTGGGATGGGCTACGGCACGGTGAAGGTGACCTTAGCGGCCCGCCCGGTCTGCTTCTTGAAGTTGACCGGCATCACCGTGGCCTGGTAGTCGCCGGGCTGCAGCCCGGTGATGGTGACGCCGGTTCTCTGCGTGATCTTCACTGGCGCATCGCCTGGCTCTCCCGGCCCGCGCAGGTAGACGTGATAGCGGAGGCGGAGGCCGGCGTCGGGCCAGCGCAACGTGACCCGGCCGGCGGCTGGCCTGGCTCGCGCCGACGTCAGCGCGGGTACCGGCGGGCAGCCGTCGGCGTAACTCCAGGCGTCGAACCACTGGGATGGGTTCTGCTGCACGATCTGCGGATAGCCGGCCGGTCCGCTCCTGGCCTGACTGGCGTGCGCGCCCGCGCCGGCGCCGAAGGCGCCCATCGGCACGGCGACGAACCGGGGCAGCGTCAGCGTGTTGGTGAAGGCCGACATCGGCGCGCAGCCGGTGGTGACCGCCTCGGAGTTGACGTTGTAGCTGATCACCAGCGTGTTGCGGGTGGAAAGGGCCGGCTCGGCCCGCGCCTCGTACAAGATGCGGTAGTCATGCGCGGCGTCGAGCCCGATGGCCGGATCACGGTACAGCAGCCGGCCAGCGGTGAAGTCGAACGGGCCCCACGGCGTGCGGGCCGGATAGGCGTCGATGTCCGGCGCGACCTCCGCCGTCGCGGCCTGGATCAGCCAGTAGCGACCCCCGGCGTGAACGACGCTGAAGCCGGACGCCGCCTGCGCGCCGGCCTGCATCGGCCGGGCGTCGGACTGCGCGGCCGACCACGTGCCGGCGCCGGCGTAGAACCGCCAGGCGGAGAACGTGGTCAGCTGTGACACCGGGACCCGGGCCAGGTAGAGCAGGTGACCCGGAGCGGATAGCTTCGGGCTCTGCGTGCCGTAGATGTAGACCGTGCTACCCGTGCGCAGCAGGGATGCGCCCCACAGGATCGGCGTGCCGCCCGCCGGCGGGGTGTAGGTCGGCAGCGTGATCAGGTCGGGCCGGGCCACCCCGCCGTACTGGTGCGCTTGGCCAGCCAGGCCGAGCTTGCCGACGCCGAAGGTGGCGATCACCGTTCCGTCCGGCACGTACGGGACGGTGCCGCCCAGGTAGTGGTTGTAGAACTTGACGATCGTGCCGCCGGTCCTGATGCCGTCTTCCTCCCAGTACCGGTCGGCCGACACGCCGGATGCGGTTGGCGGTGGCCCCACCACGGGGGCCGCGTCGCCCGGACGGCCCGGGCCAGGACAGGCTCCGCCGCCGGTCAGGGTCACGAACGTACTGCCTGGCCCGGTCTTGGTCTGGACGACCAGCGAGTTGTGCATGAACCCGGACAGACGCGAGAAACCGCCGGTGGGACTGGCCGGCCCGAGATAGGTGTCGGAGAAGAACCAGGCGAGCTGCGAGGAGTTCAGCCGGATGGCCGAGACCCCGTCGCCGCCGGCCCAGTCGGCACAGCTGGCGTGATTCGAGTAGGCGGCCCACTCCGCGTTGAGCGCGGCGGGGTCCGGTTCGGCCGATGCGGCCGGCGCGCCATGGACCTGCACGGGCGGGCGGGTGCTGTACACGACCGGATGGGACGGATGGCCGCGGGTCGAGATCAGCCAGCCAACCACGATGCCGAGCCCGGCGAGGATCCCGATGACCAGGCCGCCGATCTCGCGCCCGCGCCTGCGCCGGCGAGCGGGAGGGGTAGGCCTCGGCCCGGTTCTGGTACCGGACGCCTGCGCCATCGGGGAGTTATTCCTTTCGGGCGTGGACCAGCAGGATGGACGCGGCGGCAGGCCACCGGCAGAACGCCCGGTCGAGCGGGCCCAGCGGCCGCGGCACGTCGTGGTATCGCGCTCCGGTCACGGTAACGCAGCGGAACCCGCTGGCGGTGAGGAATTCGGTCAGTGCCCGCCGGGTGAACAGGCGCAGGTGACCCGCCACCACGCGGCCCGGCCTGCCGAACACTCCGCGCAGGCTCACCTCGGAGAAGACCGGCTGGATTCCGAAGGCGAGCAGCCCACGGTTGTACCACGCGGCCAGGTTCGGCGTGGACAGCAGCAGCGAGCCGCCCGGCCGCAGCACCCGCCGGGCCTCGGCGACCGCCCCGTCGGGGTCCACCAGATGCTCGATCAGCTCGCTCATGATCACCACGTCCGCGGCGCCGTCCGCGACCGGCAGGTCCGCGGCCACGCCCGCGCGTACCGCCGTGAGGCCAAGGGTTCGTGCCTGCCGCAGGGCGTCGCCGGACCAGTCGATGCCGACGAACCGGTGCGCCGGATTG
>DAIOWL010000183.1:0-7056 GCA_036758545.1 Streptosporangiaceae bacterium
ATCCGGCTGATCTCGTCCGGATTCACCCGGGCCAGCAGGGCGGGCAGGCCGGCCAGGCCGGCCAG
Source organism: Streptosporangiaceae bacterium (assembly GCA_036758545.1). Classification (GTDB taxonomy): domain Bacteria; phylum Actinomycetota; class Actinomycetes; order Streptosporangiales; family Streptosporangiaceae; genus Palsa-504. Next base: position 66 of record DAIOWL010000183.1, read on the forward strand.
TTCGTCCCGGCAGTCCTGGCAGGTCGCCAGGTGCGCGTCGACCAGGGCGCGCTCGGCGGGATCGATAGCGCCGAGCACGTACACGCCAAGCGAGAGCCTGGCGTCGGTGCAGTCCCATATCTGGGTCATGGCGCCAGCCCTCGTTCCTGCAGCGCCAGCTTGAGCGCCTTCAATGCGTAAAACGTCCGTGACTTCACGGTCCCCGCCGGTATGCCCAGCGTGGCTGCTGCTTCGGCCACCGAGCAGCCCCGGTAGTAGGTCTCGACGATCACTCGCCGGTGGTCAGGTCGCAGTGATGCCAGGGCATCCGCGACGGCCCACGACTCGAGCGTCCGGTCGGCGTCGTCGTCGGACGGGAGCAACTCCAGCGCCGCCTGCCCGGTCTCCGGCGGCCTGGCCTGCCTGGCGCGGTAAGAATCGACCGCGAGGTTGCGCGCGACGGCGAACAGCCACGGCCTGGCCGGCCGGTCGGCCAGCGCCTCGGGATGGCGCCATGCCCGCACTATCGTTTCCTGCACTAGATCCTCCGCGCGCTGCCTGTCACCGCCGGTGAGGTGGAGGGCATAGCGAAGCAGGGCACCGCCGTGTTCGGCGTACAGTGCCCGCACAAAAGCCTCGTCTGCCACCCGCCCTGAACGGGGTGCGGTTCCCGCGTTCGGCACATCACTAGGAACGTCTGACGGCCCCTGGCGGTTCAAACGCCCAGGAAAATTCATGTCCCCGCCGGGCGCTGCCCCTGGTACCGGGGGGCCGGGAGGAGGTCCGTGCTGGCTCATGGGGCACCGCTATGTGACTTCGGAACGTGCTGGTACGGACACTGTAGGGCGTTATCAACCCAGTCTGCACACACGCGGGGGGACACCCCCCGCGGTCCCCCCGGTCGGCGAGGAGCATTCCTGAGAGCTTATCCGCCGGCGAACTGGGGGAGGACTTCGATGACGGCGGCGTCAGGAAGGATCACGCCGGGTGCCGCGGCGCGGCTGGCGGCCGCGCCGTCCACGAGGAAGGAGGACCGGGCGAGCACCGCACGCAGGCGGCTGCTGTCCCCCCGACGGGCGACGATCGCGTCGAGTGCCTCCGCCAGCGTGCTCGCCTCGACGGACTCCAGCTCCACGCCGGCTGCCTCCCTGGCCGCGGCCCAGTACTGGATGGTTACGGTGGCCATCTGGGATATCCTTCTCTAGACGGACCCGGGCGCTGTTGCCCCCGGGTCCTTGTCTGTTTATACAAGTAGTTGAGTGGTGAGGTGCGACCGCACCAGCGAGTGGAGGTGCCGCCGAGTGAGCGATCTGCTGCTGATCACCAGCGCGCTCGAGCCGTCCGCCGGGGTGCTGCCGGCCCTCGGACTCCTGCTGCACCCGGTCCGCGTGCTGCCCGCGGACGCGTCCGCCCTGGTGGAGGCGCCACCCGCCGATGCCGTGCTGGTAGACGCCCGCCGCGAGCTCGTGCACGCCAAGAGCATCTGCCGCCTGCTGCAGGCGACGGGCCTGGATTGCCCGCTCTTCGCGATCGTGACCGAGGGCGGCCTCGCGGCGATGAGCGCCGAGTGGGGCGCCGACGACGTGATCGTGCACACAGCCGGTCCCGCCGAGGTAGAGGCCAGGATCAGGCTGGCCATCGGCCGCCGTGCCGCCGCCACGGTCGCCGAGGCACCGGACGAGATCCGCTCGGGCGAACTGGCCATCGACGAGGCGACCTACGCGGCCCGGCTGCGCGGCCGCGTGCTCGACCTCACCTTCAAGGAATTCGAGCTGCTCAAGTTCCTCGCCCAGCATCCGGGCCGGGTCTTCACCCGCGCGCAGCTGCTGCAGGAGGTCTGGGGCTACGACTACTTCGGCGGCACCCGCACGGTTGACGTTCACGTCCGCCGGCTGCGAGCCAAGCTCGGCCCCGAACACGAGGCCCTGATCGGCACGGTGCGCAACGTCGGCTACCGGTTCGTGCCGGTCAAGGGCGAAAGGGTCAGTGCCGACGAGCGCGCCAGGGGCGCACGGGACCACACCGCGGCCGCGACTCGATGACCGAATCGGAGATCGCCGGCGCTGAACTCACCACCACCCAGGCCGCTGAGGTCCTGGCCCTGATCGAGGCGGCGCGGAGGGCCGACGGCGTGGCGCCGCTCTCGGAGCACGGGATGCTGCGGCTGAGCTACGGCAGCGCCGACGGCGGCCGGGATTTCCTCGTGCTCGCGGGCGGGCAGATCGCAGGCTACGCCTACCTGGATCCGCCATCGGCGGATCACGAGGGCGAGGTGACCGGTGAGCTCGTCATTCACCCAGATCGCCGGCGGCAGGGACTCGGCCGGGCGCTGACCGGCGAGCTCGCCGTGGCGGCGGACGGCCACGTCCTGCGGCTCTGGGCCCACGGCGATCTGCCCGCGGCCGCCGCGCTGGCCCGGACGACCGGGTTCGAGCGCTTCCGTGCCCTGTGGCAGATGCGTCGCTCGCTGAGTGAGCCGCTGGACCAGCCGGCGCTCCCGGCGGGCCGGGTGCTGCGCAGCTTCGTGGCCGGCCAGGACGAGGACGAGTGGCTGAAGCTGAACGGCCGGGCCTTCGCCAAGCATCCCGAACAGGGCGGCTGGACCCGGCACGACCTGGAACTGCGGGAACGGGAACCATGGTTCGACCCGGCGGGCTTCTTCATCGCGGAACGCGACGGCCGTATGACCGGCTTCCACTGGACCAAGATGCACGATCCCACGCTGGGCGAGGTCTACGTGGTCGGCGTCGATCCCGACGAGCAGGGCAGCGGGCTCGGCCGGGCGCTCACCCTGGCCGGGCTGCGTTACCTGCGCGATCGCGGGGCAGCCCAGGCGATGCTCTACGTGGACGAGGACAACGTCCCCGCGATCAGGATGTACGAGGGCCTCGGCTTCACCCGGACCACGGTCGACGCCATGTACCGGCGCGGACCCGCGGGCTAATCACGGCGCCAGTTACTCGCTGGGCGCTAGTTGTCGCGGATGCCGAGCGCCTCGTCGAGTTCCGCGGGCGTCAGCGGCCGGTCCGTGGCCGCTACCGCGCTCAGCACCTCGGCGTAGAGCTCTATCTCATCAAGGGCGACGCGGTCGTGGACACGAAGATCCAACTGCCTGGGAATCGTGCTCACCTCCGGCGCTGGTCGCGAGTCCGTTCGCTTGCGCCCCAGGTTACGTGCCGACACTGCTCCTCCGCATGACCCATCAGGGCCATTCAGTTACCACCTTCACGTGCGGTTTTACCCAGCCGCGCGGTAACGATTCCGGAAAACCGCCGCACAGTTGCCACCGATCAGGTATAGCGCATCACATGTGTCACACTGGTATCTCTACACATAGAGTGCATTACCCGTAACATCACCCATCTGGGGGCAGAGCAGCACCAACAGGGACACTGGGTCGTTCCACTTGCGCGAGCCATCGTCACAGACAAGAGTCATGCACGTATTCGCCCCGTCCGACCCGCCCTGAGCCCGCATACTACAGAAGTAGCGGTCCTGCGTTCCGGATACCGTTCCCGCCTACTTACTAAGATGATCTCGGGAAGCCATGAATGACAACAGTGATCTCCTGCCGAACCTCACTCACGAGGACGCCTTCGAAGTTCAGATGCGCGGCTATAGCCGCCGTCAGGTGGACGAGTTCATCGCCCGCTGCCGTAGCCAGATCCGCGATCTGGAGCAGCGACTTGCCCGTGCCCTCGACGACAGCGAGGAGATGAGGCGCGACCTGGCCACGGCGCGCCAGCAGGCACTCGGCGCCAAGCCCGCGCACGAGGAAGTCAGCGAGCGCATCGCCCAGATCCTCAAGCTGGCCGACGACGAGGCCAGGTCCCAGAAGTCGAAGGCCCACGAGGAGATAGCCAGGCAGCGCAACGACGCGCAGTCCGAGGCGGAGAAGATCAGGACCGAGGCCCGCGAGCAGGCCGAGCGCATGCTCACCGCCGCCCAGGAACAGGCCGAACGGGCCATCACCTCCGCGCGCGCCGAGGCGGAAAAGACCGTCAGCGGCGCCCGGAACGAGGCGGAGAAGACGCTCACCTCGGCCAGGACCGAGGCCGAGCGCACCACCACCGACGCGAGGAAGAAGTCGGAGAGCGCGCTGGCCAGCGCGAAGTCCCAGGCCAAGAAGGCGCTCGACGAGGCGACCGCGCGAGCCACCGCCATCCACGACGGCGCGGAGCGCCGCCTGAACCTGCTGTCCACCAGGCACGGCGAGACGATCAAGCGGCTCACCGACATCCTGGACGGCGTCTCCAGCCTGGTAGCCGCCGAGAACGCCCGCATGTCGCTCGAGGACGAGGTCGATCAGGCCACCGCCAAGACGATCGCGGGCGCGGAGCCCAACGGCACGCCGCGGCCCGCCCCGGGGCCGACCGGGTCCCGGCCCGCGAGCCCGGGCGGCGCGCGCCCGGCCGGACCGGGTCCCGCCCGTCCCACGTCCCCGTCGCCGCAGGGGACGCAGCCTTCGGCCGCCCAGTCGTCGTCAGCCCAGGCCTCGCCCGCGCAATCGTCTTCAGCCCAGTCCTCGTCAGCACAGGCACAGGAGAAGCCCGCTCAGACCTCTCCCCGCGCCGCGGTCGTCGATGGCGATGACAAGGGCGACGGTGTCCGGGTCAGGCCCGGTAGCGACAACTTAGGCGGACCGCCCCACGACCGGTAACACGCCCAGGCCCTGCGCGAGCAAATCCAGGCGCCGCAGGATGACGCCCTCGCGCAGGGCCCACGGGCACAGTTCGATCTGGTCGACGTCCAGCAGGTCGAGGATGGCGTCGGCGATAATCGCGCCGGCAGGCAGCTGAGGTACCCGGCTGGCCGAGACACCCGGAAGCTTGGCCCATTCGGCCTGGGACAGCTTCGGCAGGCGCTCGGCCAGGGCCGCCACGTCGGAATGCCGCAGGACACGCTTGACGTACGGGCCGTCGCCGGACGGGGCCGCCCCCGCGATCCTGGCCAGCTGCCGGAACGTCTTCGAGGTGCCGACCACCTGATCGGGAGAACCGTGGCGCAGCATACCGCCGGCTTCCCGGGCTATCTCGGCCCGCACGTGCTTGCGCAGGCGGCGCACCTCCTGGGCGGACGGCGGGTCGGTGCTGATCCAGTCCCGGCTGAGCCGGCCGGCGCCGAGCGGCAGCGAGACCACCGCGTCCGGCTCTTCGTCGATCCCGGACGCCACCTCGAGCGAGCCACCGCCGATGTCGATCACCAGCAGCCGCCCCGAGGACCAGCCGAACCAGCGACGAGCGGCGAGAAAGGTGAGCCGGGCCTCCTCCTGACCGGTCATCACGTTGATCTGAGCCCCGGTCCGCTCGTGGATCCTGGCCAGCACCTGCTCACCGTTCACGGCCTCCCGCACGGCCGAGGTCGCGAACGCGATGATGTCCTCGACGCCCTTGTCCTCCGCGATGCTGAGCGCCTCTTCGACCACCCCGCGCAGCCTGCTCTCGCCCGGCCCGGACAGCGAGTTGCCGTTCTCCAGCTGGGCCGAGAGCTTGAGTTCGGTCTTGTGGGAGAAGGCGGGCAGGGGGCGTGCTCCCGGGTAGGCGTCGACCACGAGCAGGTGAACCGTGTTCGACCCCACGTCAAGCACCCCAAGTCGCATACCTTGACGCTACCCTGCCAATTGCGGAAAAAGGCTGGCTAGGCAGTGGATCATAGACCGCGCTGAAACGGGTTTCTGGAGGGTGAATCATGCGTAACGGGGAGGTGTCGTACTGGTGGCAGGCACGTGGCATCCCGCCGCGGCGGCCCTCATTGCCGGGCGGCACCGACGCCGATGTGTGCATCGTCGGCGCGGGCTATACCGGCTTGTGGACCGCCTATTACCTCAACCGCGCCGACCCCGCGCTCAGGATCGTCGTGCTCGAGGCCAGCTTCGCCGGGTACGGCGCCTCCGGCCGGAACGGCGGCTGGGTGACGGCCGAGCTGCCCGGGTCGCGGGCGCGCTACGCCCGGCACCCGCGGGGCACGGACGGCGTCCGCGACCTCGAGCAGCACCTCCGTGACACGGTCGACGAGGTGGCCCGGGTCTGCGCCGCCGAGGGTATCGACGCGGGCCTGGTGAAGGGGGGCACGCTCTCCGTCGCCACCTCGGCAGCCCAGGAGGCCAGGCTCCGGCACCGGCTCGAGCAGGATCGGGCGTGGGGAGACGACGCCGGGACCGTTCGGTACCTGGAAAAGACGGAACTGGATGACCGCCTGCGGCTGACCGGGGCGCTCGGCGCGCTCTACTCGCCGCACTGTGCCCGGGTGCAGCCGGCCGACCTGGTCGCCGGGCTGGCCGAGACGGTCACCCGGGGCGGGGTCCGGCTCTACGAGGACACCCCGGTGACGTCGATCTCGGCCGGGCGGGCGCGCACCTCGGCCGGCGACGTGCGCGCACCTTATATAGTGCGCTGCACCGAGGGGTTCACCGCGGACATGCCGGGCCAGCACCGGACGCTGCTGCCGATGAACAGCTCGATGATCATCACCGGCCCGCTGGGCGACGAGGCCTGGAAGTCGATCGGCTGGGACCGCTTCGAGACGCTCGGCGACGAGGCGCACGCGTACATCTACGCCCAGCGCACGGCGGACGGGCGGATCGCACTCGGCGGCCGCGGCGTCCCGTACCGGTTCGGCTCCGGTCTTGACCACGACGGCGCGATCGCGCCGTCAACGATCGCGCAGCTCGGCCGGATCCTGCGCCGTATGTTCCCGGCCGCGGCCGGGGCCGGCCTCGCGCACGCATGGTGCGGCGTACTCGGGGTGCCGCGGGACTGGTGCGCCACCGTCACCCTGGACCCGCAGACCGGCCTGGGCTGGGCGGGCGGCTACTCGGGCCACGGGGTGGCCGCCGCCAACCTGGCCGGCCGGACGCTCGCCGACCTCGTGCGCGGCGTCCCCAGCCCGCTCACCACCCTGCCCTGGGTCGGCCACCGCTCGCCGCGGTGGGAACCGGAGCCGGCCCGCTGGACCGGGGTGCGCGGCCTGTACGCCCTGTACCGGACGGCGGACCGGCTGGAGTCGGCCCGCC
>DAIOWL010000183.1:7156-9829 GCA_036758545.1 Streptosporangiaceae bacterium
GTCAGGCGAGGTCGAACCGGTCGGCGTTCATCACCTTGTTCCACGCCGCGACGAAGTCGTTCACGAACTTCTCCTTCGCGTCGTCGCTCGCGTAGACCTCCGCCAGCGCGCGCAGCTCGGAGTTCGCCCCGAAGACGAGGTCGACCCGGCTGCCGGTCCACTTGACCGCTCCGGTGACCGCGTCGCGCCCCTCGAACGTGTTCGCGTCCTCGGAGACCGGCTTCCATGTCGTGCCCATGTCGAGCAGGTTGACGAAGAAGTCGTTGGTCAGCGACCCGGGGGTGGCGGTGAAGACGCCGAGGCTGGACCCGTCGTGGTTCGCGCCCAGGACGCGGAGGCCGCCGACCAGGACCGTCATCTCGGGCGCGCTCAGCGTGAGCAGGTTCGCCTTGTCGAGCAGCAGGTACTCGGCCGGCAGCCGGTTGACCTTGCCGAGGTAGTTGCGGAACCCGTCCGCCTTCGGCTCGAGCGCGGCGAACGACTCCGTGTCGGTCTGGTCCTGCGACGCGTCGGTGCGGCCCGGCGTGAAGGGCACCTCGACGGTGACGCCAGCGTCCCTGGCGGCCTGCTCGATCGCCGCCGAGCCGGCCAGCACGATCACGTCGGCCAGCGAAACCTGCTTGTCGCCGGCCTGGGCGTTGAAGGCCCCCTGGATCCCCTCCAGGGTATTCAGCACGATCGCCAGCTGGTCGGGGTTGTTGACCTCCCACCCGCTCTGCGGCTCGAGGCGGATCCGCGCGCCGTTGGCGCCGCCGCGCTTGTCGCTGCCCCGGAAGGACGAGGCCGACGCCCACGCGGCGGAGACGAGCTGGGACACCGACAGGCCCGAGGCGAGGATCTGGCCCTTGAGCGTGGCGATGTCTCCGGCGTCGACGAGATCGTGCGTCGCCGGCGGGACGGGGTCCTGCCAGATCAGGATCTCGGACGGAACCTCCGGGCCGAGGTAGCGCACGACCGGGCCCATGTCACGGTGGGTCAGCTTGAACCACGCGCGCGCGAAGGCGTCCGCGAACGCGTCCTGGTCCTCCATGAAACGCCGCGAGATCGGCTCGTAGATCGGGTCGAACCGGAGCGAGAGGTCGGTCGTCAGCATCGTCGGAACGCGGCGCCTGGACGCGTCGAAGGGGTCGGGCACGATGCCCTCTCCGGCGCCTTCCTTCGGCTGCCACTGGTGCGCGCCCGCCGGGCTCTGGGTCAGCTCCCACTCGTAGCCGAACAGGATCCGGAAGAAGCTGTTGTCCCACCTGGTCGGCGTGTCGGTCCAGGTGACCTCCAGGCCGCTGGTGATCGCGTCGGCGCCCGTGCCGGTGCCGAAGGTGCTCTTCCAGCCCAGGCCCAGCTGCTCGAGCGGGGCAGCCTCGGGATCGGGGCCGACCGCGTCCTCCGGGCCCGCGCCGTGCGTCTTGCCGAAGGTGTGACCGCCCGCGATCAGGGCGACCGTCTCCTCGTCGTTCATCGCCATCCGGCGGAACGTCTCGCGGATGTCGCGGGCCGCGGCGAGCGGGTCCGGGTTGCCGTTCGGGCCCTGCGGGTTGACGTAGATGAGGCCCATCTGGACCGCGCCGAACGGGTCGGCGAGCTCGCGGTCGCCGCTGTAGCGCTCGTCGCCGAGCCAGGTGGTCTCCGGACCCCAGTAGACGTCCTCCTCGGACTCCCAGGTGTCGATGCGGCCGCCGCCGAATCCGAAGGTCTTGAAGCCCATCGACTCCAGGGCGACGTTGCCGGTGAGGACGATGAGGTCGGCCCAGGAGAGCGTCCGGCCGTACTTCTTCTTGACCGGCCACAGCAGCCGGCGGGCCTTGTCCAGGCTGACGTTGTCCGGCCAGCTGTTGAGCGGCGCGAAGCGCTGCTGGCCGGCGCCGGCGCCACCGCGGCCGTCGCTGATCCGGTAGGTGCCCGCGCTGTGCCAGGCCATCCGGATCATCAGCGGGCCGTAGTGGCCGAAGTCAGCCGGCCACCAGTCCTTGGAGTCCGTCAGCACCGCGGCGATGTCGCGCTTCACCGCGGCCAGATCGAGGGAACTGAACGCCTCGGCGTAGTCGAAGTCCTCGCCCATGGGGTTCGAGACGGCGGGGTTCTTGGCCAGGATCTTCAGGTTGAGCCGGCGCGGCCACCACTCGTTGTTGGCGTCACCCGCGGTGGGGTGCACGCGGCCGGGCAGGACCGGGCATTCCCCGGCCTCCGGGGTCGGGCCTTCGGCGACTACGGGATCATGGTTCTCGGACATGCGAATCCTTCCGTCCTTCCGACAAAGCGGGTCACGGTACCCAGGAACTGGTAGCAGTGGAGCAGTCGGGGCACAGGCCCCAGTAGATGACCTCGGCCTCGTCGATCGAGAAGCCGTGGTCGTCGGACGCGGTCAGGCAGGGCGCCTCGCCGACCGCGCAGTCGACGTCAGCGACGACGCCGCACGACCGGCACACGATGTGGTGATGATTGTCCCTGACGCGTCCCTCGAACCGGGGCGGGGTGCCGGCCGGCTCGATGCGGCGCACGAGTCCCGCCGCGGTGAGCGCGTGCAGGGCGTCATACACGGCCTGAAGGGAGATATGGCCGATGCGCTCGCGCACCCCGGCGGCGATCGACTCGACGCCGAGGTGGTCACCGTCCCGGACGACCTCGAGCAGCGCGACGCGCGCGGCCGTCACCCGCAGGCCGGCACCGCGCAACTCC
>DAIOWL010000184.1:0-9811 GCA_036758545.1 Streptosporangiaceae bacterium
CGATGTCTAGCTCGAAATACAGCAGGCCGGACCGGCGGAGCTCGTCGATCCTGCGGCGCACCGTGGACTCGTGCCAGTGGATCGCCGCGGCCAGCGCGGCGGTACTGGCCCGGCCGTCGCGGACCAGCTCTTTCAGCAGCGGTTCGTCCTCGGCCAGGAGGGAGCCATGAGCGGGCGGATCCTGGGGGGCGTGGCGCGGGAGTTTCTCCAGCTGGGCCGGTGACAGCGCGCGGGTGGCCTCGCGCCATGGGCCGGGGGTGAAGTCGTGCAGGATCGAGTGCGCGGTGATCTGCACGACGCGGCGGCTCCCCGGCAGCCCGCGCAGGAACAGGGCGTCACGCTGTTCCTCGGTACGGGCCTGGAGCGTGCAGATGATCTCGGTCCCGCCCGAGGCGAGATGGACCCATCTGGTGTCGGGACGGCGGGCCAGGGCTTCCGCGATCGAGTCGGCGCCGCCGGGGGTAGTCTGCAGCCGGAGGAACCAGTCGGTCCAGCCGAGCCGGGAGCCATCGGGTACGCCGAGGACTCGCAGCCCGGCCGACTCCGCCATCTTGCGGTAACGCCGGGCGGCGGTCTGGTCTGAGATCCCCGCTACATCGGCTACGGTGCGGAACGACGCTCTCGGTTCGATCGTCAGGATGTGCACAATCTGTCGGTCGATCGAGTCGAGCAGTGAGATTCCCACGCGAATCAGCGTAACTGGAGTCGAGATCCGGCACAATTCGGCTTGACCGTGGATTTGGCGCGGTCCGATCACGCAGCATGATGTGCGGCGTCAGGGGAAGGCGCCGTATCACGGAGGGAACCGATGGATAAGAAGTGGTGGACCCTGATCGCGGTCTGCGCCGGGATGTTCATGCTGCTGCTCGACGTCACGATCGTCATCGTGGCCCAGCCCGCCATCCAGGACGGGCTGCACGCCAGCTTCACCGAGGTGCAGTGGGTGCTCGACGCCTACGCCCTGACCCTCGCGTCGCTGCTGCTGACCGCGGGCGTGCTCGCCGACCGGTACGGCCGGAAGCTGCTGTTCCAGATCGGCCTGGTCATCTTCACCCTCGGCTCACTGCTGTGCGGCGTGGCTCAGGACCCGCTGATGCTGATCGTGTCCCGCAGCGGGCAGGGCGTCGGCGGGGCGATCATGTTCGCCACGTCGCTGGCGCTGCTCGGGCACAGTTTCCGCGGCCGCGATCGCGGGGTGGCGTTCGGGGTCTGGGGTGCGGTCACCGGCGTGTCCACGGCGCTCGGCCCCGTTCTCGGCGGCGTAATCACCACCAACTGGAGCTGGCGCGGCATCTTCCTGGTCAACGTGCCGATCGGCGTCCTCGCCGTCGCGCTGACCGCCTGGCGGGTCGAGGAATCGAAGTCGCCGAACCCCACGCGGCCCGACTGGGCCGGGTTCGCGCTGCTGACCACCGGCCTGGTCAGCCTGATCTACGGGCTCATCCGGGCCGGCGAGATCAGCTGGTCCGACGATGGTGTCATTATCTGCCTGGCGATCGCGGCGGTGGCGCTGGCCGGGTTCATCGCGGCCGAGCGGCGCGTCGCGCACCCCATGTTCGACCTGTCGCTGCTGCGCGTGCCGACGTTCGCGGGAGGCTCGATCGCGGCCTTCGCCATGAACGGCTCGCTCTACGCCGTGCTGCTCTGGCTGGTCATCTACCTGCAGGACGTGCTGGGCTACTCGGCGCAGGACGCCGGCCTGCGGCTGGCCATCATCAGCGGGGCCCAGCTCCTCACCGCGGTCGTGGCCGGCCGGGTCAGCGAACGCGTGCCCGCCCGCTGGCTGATCGGGCCCGGTCTCGTGCTGGTCGGCGTCGGGCTGATCATCATGGGCGGGCTGACCGGGACCAGCGACTGGACCCACCTGATCCCCGGGTTCATCGTGTCCGGGTTCGGCGGCGGACTGGTCAACCCGCCGCTGGCCTCGACCGCGATCGGCGTGGTCCCGCCGCAGAAGGCCGGCATGGCGTCCGGCGTCAACTCGACGTTCCGCCAGATCGGCATCGCCGCGGGCATCGCCGCGCTCGGCTCGATCTTCAACTCGGCGCTGCTGCACAACCTGACCACCGCTCCGGCGGTAGCGTCTTCGGCTCCGCGCATCGCCGCCATGGTCCGCCAGGGTCAGGTCGGCCAGCTGCTCGCCAGCCTGCCTCCGGCGCGCCGCGGGGTGGTGGCCGAAGCCATCAGGTCCGCGTTCGCGGCCGGCCTCAACGACCTGCTGATCGTGACCGGGGCGCTCGCGTTCACCGGGGCGGTGTGCGCCCTGCTGCTGATCCGTCCCAGGGACTTCGTGCTCACCGGCCGCACGCAGCCGCCGGGCGCCTCGTCCGCGGGCACCGGGACCGCTGTGGACAGCACGAGCCCGGCCCGTTCGGCTTAGGCCGGTGAGCGGGTGCTTCCCGGGATCAGAAGAACTTCATGTCGACGGCCCGGAGCCGGCTCCGGTGCATGCGCGCTGCCCTGTCGGCTGCGTCGGGTGAAACGAGGTCGCCCCACGCTCCCGCGGACGCCTGCCCTAGCGCCAGGAGCGCCTCCACCTTGCCGGGGCCGAGCCCGGCTCCCCGGACGAGGCGGGTGCCGAACCCTATGTGCCAGCGCTCGTCACGCAGGACCAGCTCCACTCCCCGGCGAACGCCCGGAAGCCTGACGGACAGGCCGTCGAGCGTGTCGAGCATCGCATTCTGCCCGGCCAGCAGGACCACACCCTCGAGCACCATGTGGTACAGCCCGACCGCGGCGGTCAGGCCCTCGCGATCCTCGGCGAGGCGCAGGGCAGTAGCCGGGAGGCGCTCCTCGAACAAGGCGACGAGCTCGGGACTGACGAGAGTGCGGAGAACGTCGCGCCGAGCCGTGATGCTGGCTCCCGGGACGGCCGCGACCTCGGCCGCGACACGGTCGAAGAAGCGGGCGTGGCGGTGCTCGTCACGGGCCTGCGCGCGGAAGCACGCCGCCACCGAGTCATCGGAGGCCGCGGCCTGGAAGGAACCCAGGTGCCCGGACACCGCCGACTCGGCGATGCAGAAGCCTGCGATCAATCCGAGCAGCTGGGCGTTCTCGGTGTCGTCGAGCGTCGGCCACGCCGCCCTGTCGGGCGCGAAATCGATAGCCGCCTCGTCCCACTGCAGCGTCTCGGCGAGTATTACGAAGGTGTCGTATCTGGCGGACATGAATCAGTTTTCCCAGTCCTGCGGGATCTCCTCTCCCGGTTCCAGCCCCCGGAATCCGTCTTCCAAGCACCGCAGACCGGGTACGTCCATTCGTCAGCTACCCTGGCCGCCGCTCACGGAACGAGCACCGAATCGCCGTGAGCGGCGGAAGTGGCCCTTCCCGCACACGCCCTCCGCACCGCTTCCCCGGCGCGTGCTCCTTACTTCGGAGCGTAACCGCGATCGCCCGACATGGCGAGTTCCGCAGGCGTCGCCGCCGGGCAAGCCAAGCATCGCCGCTGCAGCCGGCAGCTTAGAAGTCAACTGCTCAGTGACCGGCAGAGCCGGCCTCCGCGGCGCGGCGACGGCGGACGGTTCGGTCGAGGATCCCTAGTGTCGCCTTGAGTGCGCTCTCTGGCACTACCGGAAACGAGCCTGTCGCACTCTGCCAGCTCGGGTCGAGCTCTGACCAGTCGTAGTAGGACGTCACGAGTACTCCCGTGTCGGCAGGCTCGAACCGGTAGCCATACACATGGCGCAACGGGGGCTTGAGCCGCCCCTCGATAGTCCAGGCGATCTCGCGATCCGGCACGAACACCGTGATGACGACCTCGACGTCGTAGTCCTGCCACGGCAGGTCACCGAGTGCCCGTCGGTCCATATGGACCGTGAACCGGTCCCCGACGGCGCCGACCGGTTCGCCAGTGGCATCCATGAGCATTCCGGAGGCATCGATGTCGACGTGGCCGCGTGGATCCCGGAGGACCGCGAAGACCTCGCTGGGCGACGCGGTAATAAGACGCGACACCTCGACGCGCATGGGCTTGCCTTCGAGATCGGTCATCTTGTGAGTATGTCATCGGGGCCGCGACCGGCCGTCAGGCCATCTCACGGCCCCGACAGTTGCAGTGTCAGTGCGGTCCACGAGCGGGATCTCGTACGTGGTGCGGACTGGCTGCGCCTGGCGGTACCTGCCAGCACGAGCCGGGAGGCGCACAACGTCGTGCCGTGAGCTGTTGCTCATCCCATTAGTCGAAGGTGAACATGCCTTCGGGTACGCCAGCGATCTGGATCTGGCGCCAGATCGTCCGCCACCGCGGGAGTTCGTGGTAGCGCCGCAGCGCGGCGAGGCCACCCAGCCAGCCGGTCCAGCCCGGGTACGGCGGGTTGGCAGGGTCGAACCCGCTCTGCACCACGGTGAGCCGGGTCTTGCCGTCCGAGCCTTCCAGCTCCCAGCTGTCGGTCATGCGGTCGGCGTACCGCAGGGTCGCCTTGCGGCCCGGTTCGAACTCGGTGAACGTGGCCCCGCCCGGGTCCAGCTCGAACCCGCCCATCGCGAAGCGGCCGCCCACGTAGGGCTCGATGCCCACGTTGACGCCGAACCACCGGCAGAATTGCTCCGGCTGGGTCATCGAGTCGAACACCTGCTCCGGTGTCGCGTCGATCACCACGGACGCGCGCAGCTCGTTCGACGTGAAGTCGCATTTGGGCGTCAGGTCGCGGCCAGCTAGGTAGTCGGCCAGGTTAGCGATCGCCAGCGACCAGAACGTCGATAGCGCGCCACGGACACCGGCCGTGTCGGCCAGCACCTCCGCGAAGGCGGGCAGGTCGCTGTGGGTCAGTGTCACCAGCGTGCCGTCTTCGTCCTCGGCCAGCTCGAAACCCACCTCGGACTCGACACCGCTAACGGTCCAGGCGAACCGGATGGTGCGCTCGTCCACATGCAGCACGCGCTGGTGCGGCTCGGCGCCGTCCGGCGTGAAGCGGCCCCAGAACTCGTACTTGCCGGGCAGGTCGACATCGGCGTGCTCGGCCAGCCACACGCGCAGCGCGGCCGGGTCGGTCAGCGCTTCGTACACGACCTTCGGCGGGGCTGGGACGACGGCGCGCAGGCGCAGGTCAGGCTCGGTCATCGGGATTTCCCTTCGGATAGCAGGCGACGGCCAGCCGGAACGCGTCGCCCTCGGCACCGCCGTAGCGGGTGAGCAGGTCCTGCAGCGTCTGCTGCAGCTCGTCAAGGAACGCCTTGCGCTGCTCCGGGCGCACCCGGATGTCCCCGGACACGCCGATCGACGGCAGGTCGGGCCGGGTGAGGTCGAGCGCGGCAATGTCTGCCTGCACGTCCTCCATCAGGTCGACCAGGTAGCCCAGGCTGACCCGGTCGCGGGTCTGGCGCAGCCCGATCCGGCCCACCAGGCCGGGGGACAGCCAGTAGGACCGGGCCGCCGCCTGATAGATCCCCTCGTGGATCCCGCGCACCCGGCGCTCGGCCACCTGGCGGACCAGGCCGGCCTCCAGCAGGCGCTTCACGTGGTAGTAGACCCGCTGCGGGGTCTGGTCAAGCTCGACCGCCACCTCGGTGCACGACCGGGGCTCGGCGAGCTGCCGCAGCACGGCGATCCGCTGCGGCTTGAGCAGGACCTCAGCCGACTCGATCCGGTCGAGGTAGACGACGTCTCTCATGACGAAAATAAGGCTTTACGTAAAAGGAGTTTTTGTCAATGGGCTCGCTGGCCAGACTGGGTGTTCCTCTTAGGGGTTAATAGCGGGTCCGGCCTCAGCCGGACAGCCGGCCCCAGGCCGCGTGGGCGGTGGCCCGCTCGGCCTGGGCGCGGAGGGCCTGCACGGCCCGCCCGGGATCGTCGGAGCCGTAGACGGCCGAGCCGGCCACGAACACGTCGGCGCCCGCCTCGGCGCAGCGCTCGATGGTCTCCTCGCTGACCCCGCCGTCGACCTGGAGCCACACCGCGGCGTCCCGCCCGCCGACCAGCGCGCGGGCCCGGCGCAGCTTGGGCAGCACCATGTCGAGGAAGGGCTGGCCGCCGAAGCCGGGCTCCACCGTCATCAGCAGCAGCATGTCGACCTCGGTCAGCAGGTCCGTGACGTGCTCCACAGGGGTACCCGGGTTGAGCGCCAGACCGGCGCGGGCGCCGGCCGCCCGGATGGCGCGCAGGGTCCGCACCGGGGCCTGCACCGCCTCGGCGTGGATCGTCACGTTCCTCGCGCCGGCCTCGGCGTACCCGGGGGCCCACCGGTCCGGCTCGGTGATCATCAGGTGGCAGTCGAGCGGCAGCGTGGCGTGCTTGAGCAGCGACTCGACGACGGGCAGGCCGAGGGTGAGGTTCGGCACGAAGTGGTTGTCCATGACGTCCACGTGCAGCCAGTCCGCGGTGGCGGCGACCGCGGCGGCCTCGTCGGCGAGCCGGGCGAAGTCAGCGGACAAGACGCTCGGCGAGATCTGAACGGCCATAGTAGTCATTGAGTGTAGAGTGCCTGGACGCGGCGCTGATCCCCGGATGCGTGATAGCGGGCCGGTGTGGCGCCGCCGGAATGTCGTATGGCGCGGGTACAGTTCGATACTGAGTTCGACTGGATCGACCTGGAGGTTGCGTATGCATTCGGACCCGCCCAGCGCCCTGCTCAACCGGGTACGCAAGCTGCTGGCGAAGGCCGAGGCAGAGGGGGTGACTCCGCCGGAGGCGGAGGCGCTCACCGCGAAGGCGGCGGAGCTCATGGCCCGGTACGGGATCGACCGGGCCCGGCTGGCCGCGACGCGGCCCGACACCGACCGGCCGGACAGCCGCATCATCGACATCGACAACCCGTGGGCGCAGGTGCGGGCGCACCTGCTGGCCGGGCTGGCCGGGGCCATGCGGTGCCAGTGCGTCCTGCTGAGCACGACCAGGCCGGGCGCCCGCATCCACGTGTTCGGCTACGCCTCGGACCTGGAGCGGGCCGACATCTTGTACACCTCGCTGCTGCTGCAGATGGCGCACGGCCTGACCGTGGCGGTGGTCCCGGCCGGGGTGCGCAGCGTCCGGGCGTGGCGGCGCAGCTGGCTGCTCGGCTTCGTCACCGCCGTCATCACGCGGGTCAAGGCGGCCGAGGACCGGGCGGCCTCGACCGCGGAGGGCGAGACGCACGAGGGGCCGAGCACCGCGCTGGTCCTGGCCGACCGGGCGGTGGTCATCCGCAGGCAGCTGGAGCAGGCGTACCCGGTGACGCGCCGGACCCGCATCACCTACAGCGGCCGCGGGTACAACGCCGGCTACGCGCAGGGGCAGCGCGCCGATATCGGCAACACGCGGCTGAAGTCAGCCCGCGCCCTCAGCCGTGCCTGAGTCGTTCCGGCGGAGCAGCGCGAGGAAGATCGCATCCGTGCCGTGACGGTGCGGCCAGAACTGGGCGAACCGGGCGCCATCGCCGGAATCGGCCTGGCGCAGCCGGGGAACCTCGGCCAGGACGGCTGGCGCGTCGAGGATGGTGACGTCGTCCCGGGCCTGAGCCACGGCGAGGACGACGTCGCGGGTCTCCGCCAGGTGCGGTGAGCAGGTCACGTAGGCCACCACACCGCCGGGCCGGACCGAGTCCAGAGCCGTACCGAGCAATTGGCGCTGCAGGCTGGCGAGCTCGGCCACGTCGCCGGGGGCCTTACGCCACCTGGCTTCGGGGCGGCGGCGCAGTGATCCCAGGCCGGAGCACGGGACGTCGGCCAGGACGCGGTCGAACGTGCCCGGCGGCCAGGGTGCCTGCCGTCCGTCGGCGGCGATGACGCCATAGCTCTCGCGGCCAGTGCTGGTCCCGCGACCAGCGCTGTTCTCGTCGCCGGCGCGAGCCAGCGCGTCCAGGACGCGGCGGGCCCGGTGCGGGTGGAGATCCGCGGCGAGCAGGCGTGCGCCGCGTTCGGCGGCCAGGCCGCCCAGCAGCCGCGCCTTGCCGCCGGGACCAGCGCACAGGTCGAGCCACAGCTTGTCCTGGCCGGGTACGCCGGTCCTGGTCAGGGCGAGCGCGGCGAGCTGGCTGGCCTCATCCTGGACGGCCGCCAGGCCGCTGGCTACCAGCGGCGACGGATCGCCGCCCGCCAGCCGGAAGCCGTACGGCGACCAGCGGGTCCGCTCACCGTCCGGCAGCGGGCCGTCCGCGCCGGGACTGAGGGCAAGGACCACCTGGGGGCGGGCGTTTCCCGCGGCGAGCGCGTCGTCGATCTCGGCGGCGTCCGGGCCGAGCGCGTCACGGAAGGCGTCGACGATCCAGCGCGGGTAGCTGTACCGGACGGCTAGGTAACCGGACGGATCTCGGCTCCGGTCCGGGGCGACGATCTGGATCCAGCCGTCGAGGTCACGGGTGGCTACCCGGCGCAGCACCGCGTTGACGAAGCCGGACGGCCGAGGGCCGCAGACATCCTTCGTCAGGTCGACGGAGGTCGCGACGGCGGCGTGGCTGCCGACCCTGGTGGCCAGGAGCTGATGCGCGCCGAGCCTGAGCACGTCACGCACCGGCGGGTCGATGTCGTCCCGGTCGCTGCAGGCGGCCAGGATGGCGTCGTAGCTGCCGCGGCCGCGCAGCGTGCCGTAGGTCAGTTCGGTGGCGAAGGAGGCGTCCCGGCCGGTGAGGCCGCGCTCGGTGAGCAGCGCCGGGAGCAGCAGGTTGGCGTAGGCGTCCCGGTCCGCGACCGCGCGCAGGACGTCGTAGGCGGCCCGCCGGGCCGGGTCGGTGCGCGGGCGGGCGCTCCGGGAACGGTTCGCCGCTGGGCGGCCGGGGTGATCCCGGCCCGGGCGGGGGCGCGCGGCGCGGCGCGGGGCGTGCGCGGGCATGTCAGCTGAACCGCACAGGACCGCCGGAATGCAGGCCGCGGGCCCATTCCGGCGCGGTCATGCGGCGCTTGCCCGGGGCCTGGACGTCGCCAAGGAGGACCGGACGGGAACCGGTGCCGACAAACACGGCATTGCGGGCGGCCTGCAGCTCGCCGGGCGCTAGGTCTGGCGGGGCCGCGGAGCTGGTCAGGCCCTGGTCGACAGGGCCGAGCTTGAGGCGGGCGCCGTCGAGCTCGGTCCAGGCCCCCGGGTCCGGCGTACACGCGCGGACCTGCCGGTCCACGACGTGCGCGGGCAGCTTCCAGTCCACCCGCGCGTCGGCCGGAGTGATCTTCGGCGCGAAGCTCACGCCCTCGGCGGGCTGCGGGACGGCCGTGACCGTGCCGTCCTCGATCCCGTCGAGCGTCGCGACGAGCAGTTCGGCTCCCGAGTGAGCGAGCCGGTCGAGCAGCGTCCCGGTCGTGTCGTCGGGCCGCACCGGCTCGGTCAGTACCCCGTACACCGGGCCCGCGTCCAGCTCCTTGACGATCAGGAACGTGCTGGCACCGGTCACGTCGTCACCGTGCAGGATGGCGTGCTGGACCGGAGCGGCGCCGCGCCAGGCCGGCAGGATGGAGAAGTGCAGGTTCACCCAGCCGTTCGGCGGGATATCCAGCGCAGGCTGCGGCAGCAGTGCCCCGTACGCGGCCACCGGGCAGCAGTCCGGGCCGATCTCGCGTAGCCGGGCGAGAAAGTCCGGGTCACGGGGCCGGTCCGGGGTGAGCACCTCGAGCCCCGCGGCCGCGGCGCGCTGGGCCACCGGGCTGGCCTCGACCTTGCGGCCACGGCCGGCCGGGGCGTCGGGACGGGTCACCACCGCGGCGACCTCGTGCCGGGACGCCAGCAGCGCGTCAAGCGCCGGTACCGCCGTTTGCGGCGTACCCGCGAAAACCAGGCGCATCAAAGCTCACAGGCCGGCGGATCGGAAGACCGCATGTCAGATGGCCTGCCCGCGGGTATCGTGCGGGGACACGCGCACCCGCGGGACCGGGTCGCCCCACCACTCCGCCTCGCGGATCGCCTTCATGGCCG
>DAIOWL010000185.1:0-9797 GCA_036758545.1 Streptosporangiaceae bacterium
GGCGGTGACCTGGGCAAACGATGCGCGAGGCAAGTCGGTGTTCTGGCTACATGTCGCTGTCCGGCACGGCACCTGGCCGTCCGTTGATGATCAACTCGGTATCACGCCGGGGGCATCGTCAGATTCTTCTGGCTACATTTTCGCGGCCGAAAACCGCGTTTCCGCTGCTCATGTCCCCTTTTCAGGCGACACGCCGACGTAACTTGAGGCTAGCCGACGGGATCGTGCTGGTCGGCGAGGACGGCCGGATCATGCTGGCGAACCGGCGGGCAGCGGCGATGTTCGGCTCCCGGCCGGGCGAGCTGGGCGGCCAGCTGGTGGAGTCCCTGATGCCGGCCGGGCTGCGGGACGCGCACCGGCTGGACCGCGCTGCCTATGCGCTCAAGCCGGCGGCCCGGCCGATGGCCGACCGGGCTGCGCTGGTCGGGCTGCGCAAGGACGGCAGCACCATCCCGGTGACGATCACGCTGAGGCCAGTCCCGACCGCCAGTGGCCATTTCGTCCTGGCGGTGATCAGGGACGCCACGCACGAGTGGGCCCAGGACGATCTCGTCGGCCTGGTCCGCGGCGTGCTCGCGGAGCAGGCGCAGCACGCCGAGGACCTGCTGGACCGGGTCGTCGGCAGCTTGTTGCACGTCGGTCTCAGCTTGGACGCGGCCGCGGGCCAGCCCGCCGAGCTGGCCCGGGAGCGGATCGGCCAGGCGCTGCAGCGGCTGGATGACACCGTCCGCGAGATCCGCGGTCATGTCTTCCGGTCCCAGCGCCCGGGCAGCGGCCACGGGGCGGCCTGGTGACATGCCGTCCTGATGCGGGCCCGCCGGGTCGCTGGCGGGCTTGCGGCGCGGATGCCGGGACCAAGGGCCATAGCCGGCCGGCAGGGAAGCGGGGAACCTGGAAGCGCTGACCGCCGAATAGCCGGCGGATGCGGCCCTCAGGTGGCCGGCAGCTTGGGAGCGGTGGCCAGCAGCATGTCGATGAACGGGCACATGTGCATGTGGTGGCCGCTGATCTTCCCCGGCTCGATCGCCACGACCTGAGCGGAGGCGGCGGGCCAGCCGCAGTCGGTATCGATCCGCAGCCCGCGGGGGATCACCGACCGGCCCTGGACCTGGACCGACCAGCCCGACCTGGTCACCGGGTCGATCGAGTCGGCCGCGAACGCGACGATCGCCTCGTCCAGCGCCCGCTCGGGCAGCGCGTGGTGCCCCAGGCACACCGCCAGCCTGCGGCCGTCCAGGTAATACTGCACGGGCAAGATCATCGGCAATGCGCGGACCGACAGCGCCAGCCGGCCCACCGAAGCCGTCGCGAGCAGCTCCCAGCACTCCCGCTCGGAAAGCGCATCATCGTGCGCGGTCATGCCTGGAGAATCTACGGACCGGGCAGATCACGTCATAGGGACTCAGGTCCCATCCGGAAAAGACCAACGTCCCGCCACTGGTCCGGACCTGCCTGCGGAGATCGTTTGGCGTGACGAACCGCTCGCTCCCACGGTGGGTAGCGGTGTTGCAGCTCGTGGCAGATCAGAGTGAGTACGCTGCCTCGATCCTCAGCCGACGCGCCAGATTGCTGCCTGGACAGATGTGAGACTTGGACAACACCCCTCTATCCGGCAGAGAGTTACATTCATCGGTTCCTCAACACACCATGAACCCCATTTCAACCGGGCGTACCTCTTTCACGGAGTGGCGCGGCTTTCCCGGGAAATGTCTTAGCCTGACGGTAGAATCGAATTCAGCTCCTAGAGATACACCCGGGGGTGAGGAGAACCGCCAGCAGCAGCGACGAGCCCGGTGGAGGAGGTGACCCCGGTGGGTACCACGACCGCTCCGTCCCAGTGCCCGTGAGGCACTGGACATGGTCCGCGCCGGGCTGGCTACCTCGCCGCCGCGGACGCCGCCTCGCTTGGTGCCGCGACGCAGGCCGAGTGCCTGCGGGAGCTGGAGCAGGCCGACGCGATCGCCACCGCGGCGCGGGCATTCATCCAGGCCGGGTTCACCGCCGGGCAGGGGTATTCCGGCGACGCGGAGTACAGCGCGGTGTCCTGGAGCAGGCCGTCATCGGCAAGGCGGTCGATCTACTATCGGGCCCGGGCGGGCTCGCCTGGTTCCTAATGGGCTGCGCCGCCGGCAGCTCGGCGCCCGCCTCGGCGGGCCGAGCCTGCCGCTGGACATCGGGTACGCCGAGACGATCCCGGCCGGGATCCGCAACGCGGTGACCCTGCGCGACCGGCATTGCCGGTTCCCGGGCGGCTGCAACCAGCCCGCTTCAGCCTGCGACGTGCACCATGTCAAGCACAAGAAGCACGGCGGCAAGACCAGCACCACAGACTGTGTCCTGCTGTATTTCTTTCACCACCAGATCGTCATCCACCGGTGGGGCTGGACCCTGGTCCTCAACCCCGACGGGACCACGACCGCCTGGAAAAAGGACAAGAAGAAGGTCCTGCACAGCCACGGGCCGCCCGCCCGGGCCGGGTAAGGATCCGGGCACGCCCGTGGCTATCGGCTACGAGGGGTACTTGGCCAGGATCTCCTTGAGCTGGGCGACGAAGCGGAGCGACTCGTCGTGGCCGCGCTGGAAGACGTTGCGGCCGAAGATGAGGCCGGTGGCGCCCGCCTCCATCGATTCGCGCGCCTTCTCCAGCATGGCCTCTTGGTCGGCGTGCCCGCCGCCGGAGACCAGCAGCAGCGACCGGCCGGCCGACCTGACCACCGACTCGATGGCCTGCTGCGGCGAGAACTCCCCGCGGTATGCCTCCGGCACGCCGTCCTTCTTGGCCGGCTGGGGGAAGTTCACCTTGACCATGTCCGCGCCCAGTTCACTCGCGGTCCGGGCGGCGTAGTCGACCGCGTAGAACGAATCCTTGCCGCCCTTGGCGTCGATGGCCGCGCCGCGCGGGTAGGACCAGACGATGAGCGGCATCCCGAACCGTTCGGCGTCCTCGCGCACCCGGAGATACTGCGCGAAGTCACGCTCCTGGCCGGGCGTGCCGACGTAGAGCGTGTAGCCGACCGCGTCCGCGCCCAGCCGGACGGCCTCTTCCACCGTGGCGTTCACCGGCGAGACCGGGTCGGCCGGGGACGGGATGTCGGTCTTGCCGTTGAGCTTGAGCACCAGCGGAACCTCGCCCGCGTACTCCCAGTAGAATTTCCCGGCCAGGCCGATCTGCAGGGCGACGCCGTTGAACCCGCCCTCCACTGCGAGCCGGATGACGTGCCGGGGGTCGGCGGACTCGAGATGCCCGGCGAAGTCCCTGGGGCCGTGCTCGAGGCCGTGGTCGTAGGGCAGGAAGATGGCGGTGCCGTTGCCTACACCGTGTTCGTGCAGGATGCGGTGCAGCCGGGCCTTCTTCCCCAGGCCAAGGCCGAGCTGATCAAGTGCGGGTCGCGTGTTCATTGTTAACCTCCATCAACTACATATGTTCGGTTTCGCGGTGACCGGTGCGCCCGGTACTGGCGCGGGACCCTACTTGGCCGGCTTGACCTCGATCTTCTTGACCTCGTCCTTCTTCTCGGCCATGAGGCCGACGGAGACGGTGAGGATGCCGTGGTCGTAGCTCGCCTTCACGTCGTCCGCGTTGGCGTCGCCCGGCAGCGGCAGGCTGCGGGAGAACGAGCCATAGCGGAATTCGGTCCGGTGCTTGCCCTCGGTCTTGTCGTGCCGCTCGGCGCGGATGGTCAGGTAGCCGGAGCCGACCATGACCTCCACGTCCTTCTCCGGGTCCATTCCGGCCAACTCGGCCCGGACCATGTAATGGTCACCCTCGACGAAGTCCTCGATCTTGATCGGCTGGCCCAGGTAGGGGCGAAGCGTCAGGAAGGGCTCCTCGAACCACTCGACCAGGTCCGGGAACATCGTCCTCGGGTCCCTGCGCAGCAAGGTGCTCATCTCGTCTGCCTTTCTCTCGTGACGGCTGTGCCTTCATATCGATCGCATAACGGTCACATCCGCGCGGGCAGGGGCGGACGGCACTTCGTGGCGTGACCTTCGCCCCGGCCGCCGTGCTGACCCGGGCCAGTGGTACGCCTTGGCTGGCGCAGACACGGTGGTCCTGGATCTCAACCAGTGGGGCCCGGACGCAGCTGAAGTACGGCCCAGGCCTGAGGGCCCGACCTTCGGCCTGGCGAGGCCGGACCAACGGCCCTGCCGTTGTGACCGGCCGCGGACGATGCTCGGAGCGTAGGAACTATCGGCAGGGTGATGAGGATGAAGACCGTCAAGGACGTCATGTCCACGCTTCCGGTGTGGGTAAGCGAGACCGCATCGTTCCGGGAGATAGCCGCCAGGCTCCGCGACTGCCGGGTCAGCGCTTTCCCGGTCCTCGACGCGCACGGCAAGGTCACCGGTGTCGTGTCCGAGGCAGACCTATTGGTCAAGGAGGCCGTGCTGGGTGAGCCCGGCGGCATCGCGGGACTGCTGGCGGGCCTGGTGCACCGCGCTGCTCAGGCCAAGGCGGCCGGCATAGCGGCAGCCGACCTGATGACCAGTCCGGCGGTGACGATCGGCCCGGACGACACGGTGGAGCACGCCGCCAGGCTGATGTACGACCGCAAGGTCAAGCGCCTCCCCGTGGTTGACCAGGGTGGCCGGCTGGTCGGGATCATCAGCCGGACCGACATCCTGGCTGTCTTCGATCGCACCGACGCGGAGATCCGCGAGGAGATCATGACCCAGGTGATCGCGGGCCGCTCCGAGCCGAGCCAGTACTCGGTCATCGTGAAGGACGGCCTGGTGACGCTGGAGGGCAACCCCGAGACCGTCGCCATCGGTCACGACCTGGTCGCCGGGACCCGCCACGTCCAGGGCGTCGTGGCGGTGCGCGACCGTCTCGTCTACCCGGCTCCTCCCAGCCCGAGCAGGGTCGGCCCCTACTTCTGAAGTCGTACCGCCGGGACCTTCGTCCCGGCAGCCCCGGGCGTTCGGCTCTGCCGCCTGCCCTCCTGCCCGGGTGGCCTGGATAGAGGCCGCATGGCCGGCCGAGACGAACGGAGAGGGAAAATGAGCGTTACATCACCGGAGCCGTCCGTCACGGTCGGCGTACTGAAGGAGACCACGCCGGGCGAGCAGCGCGTGGCGGTGGTGCCCGAGTCCGTCCCGGTGCTGGCCCGCGCGGGCGTCCGGGTACTCGTAGAGCGGGGCGCGGGGGCGGCGGCGTGGTTTGCCGACGGCGCCTACGAACGAGCCGGCGCGACGGTCGCCAGCCGGGACGAGGTGGTCGGCGGGGCCGGCGTGCTCGTCGGCGTCGGCACGCCGGCCCCGGAGCTGATCGCCCGGCTGCGGGCCGGCCAGGCGGTCATCGGCATGCTGCGGCCGCTGGTCCAGCCGGATCTGGCCCGCCAGCTAGTCCGGGCCGGGGTGACCGCGATCAGCCTGGACGGGTTGCCGCGCACCGTGAGCCGGGCCCAGTCCATGGACGCGCTCACGTCCCAGGCCAACGTGGCCGGCTACAAGGCGGTGCTGGTCGCGGCCGATCACTTCGGCCGGTTCTTCCCGATGCTGATCACCGCGGCCGGGACGAGCCGCCCGGCGAACGTCCTCGTGCTCGGCGCGGGCGTGGCCGGCCTGCAGGCCATGGGCACCGCCCGCCGGCTAGGTGCGGTGGTGACCGGTTACGACATCCGGCCGGAGACCCGTGAGCAGATCGAGTCGGTCGGGGCCAGGCTCCTGCGCCTCGCCACGGTCGCTCCGGCGGAGGGCGAAGGCGGGTACGCCCGGGCCCTCACCGCCGAGGAGCAGGCCGCCCAGCAAGCCGAACTCGCCGCCCAGATCGCCCGCTTCGACATCGTCATCACCACCGCGCAGGTGCCGGGCCGGCGCCCCCCGCTGCTGGTCACCGGCGAGGCGGTCAAGGGCATGCAGGCGGGCAGCGTCCTCGTCGACCTGGCCGCGAGCAGCCTCGGCGGCAACGTCGAGGGCTCGGAAGCGGACCGGACGGTGCTGACCGGCGACGGGGTCCGGATCATCGGGGCGGGCAACCTGCCCGCTCAGGTGCCCACCGCCGCCTCGACCGCGTACTCGCACAACATCGTCGCGCTGCTGGCCGAACTGGTCCATGACGGCGCACTGAGGATCGACCCCGCCGACGAGATCCAGGCCGGCGTAGTCGTCACCCACCAGGGCACGGTGCTCCACCCCGCGGTGGCCGCCCTGCTCGGATCGCCCGCCGAGGGAGGCAGTCGATGACCACGAGCCTGATGTCCTATATCTACATGTTCGTGCTGGCCATCCTGGTCGGCTACGAAGTCATCACCAAGGTGCCGTCCACGCTGCACACGCCGCTGATGTCGGCGTCCAACGCCATCCACGGCATCGTCATCATCGGTGCGATCATCACCGCGTCGCAGGCCCGGACGACCGCTGGTTACGTGCTCGCCTTCGTGGCCGCGTTCTTCGCGGCGATGAACGTGGTGGGCGGTTACAGCCTGACCGACCGGATGCTGCAGATGTTCCGCAAGCGGCCCGGACTGGCCGATCACGACGCCGGCTCCGGCCAGCTCGAGGAGAAGTCATGAACGCCGTCAGCATCGCCGTCGCGCTGGCTTACCTGCTGGCCGCCGCCGGGTTCGTCGTGGCCCTGCACCTGATGAACTCCCCGGCCACCGCCCGCCGGGGCAGCCGGCTGTCCTGGCTGGGCATGATCGTCGCGGTGGTGGCCGCGCTGGTCAGCGTCATCCACGACGGCACGATCACGACGACCGGCTGGGTCGTCCTCATCGCCGGTGTCGGCGGTGGCGCGGCGGTCGGCCTGCTCATGGCCCGGCGGGTCAAGATGACCGATGTCCCGCAGGTCGTCAGCATCTTCAACGCGGTCGGCGGAGGCGCCGCCGCCCTGGTGGCGGCCGGCGGCTTCGTCCGCCTGGCCGGCGGGGCCGGCATCTCCACCCAGGTGATGATCGCCACCGTCCTGGACATCATCATCGGTCCGGTCACCTTCTCCGGATCGCTGATCGCCGCGGGCAAGCTGCAGGGCTGGGTCAGCTCGGCGCCCGTGGTCTTCCGCGGTGCCCGCCTCGTCACCGCCGCCCTCGCCGTCATCGCCGTCGGGGCGAGCTGCTACCTGCTAGCCGGCCACGACTCCATCCCGGTGCTGATCCTGATCGCCTGCGCCGCCCTGGGCTTCGGCGTCACGTTGGCGATGCCGATCGGCGGCGCCGACATGCCCGTGGTCGTCGCGCTGCTGAACTCCTTCACCGGCATCGCCGTGGCCATCGCCGGCTTCGTGATCGGTAACGGCGCCCTGATCATCGGCGGCGCGCTGGTCGGGGCGTCCGGTGGTATTCTCACCGTGCTCATGGCCAAGGCCATGAACCGCTCGGTCCTCGGGGTCATGATGGGCGGCTTCGGCACTGGTGACAGCGGCCCGGCGTCCGGTCCGGCGGTCGGCGCGGGCGCCAGCGTCCGGAGCCTCTCAGCCGAGGACGCCGCCATCCAGCTGGCCTACGCCAGCAAGGTCGTCATCGTGCCCGGCTACGGCCTGGCCGCGGCGCAGGCCCAGCACGAGGCGGCCGAGCTGGCCGCGGTGCTGGCCGACCACGCCAGGGTGTTCTTCGCCATCCATCCAGTGGCAGGCCGGATGCCCGGCCACATGAACGTGCTGCTGGCCGAGGCGAACGTGCCCTATGAGGACCTGAAGGAGATGGACGCGGCCAATCCCGAGTTCCCGACCGCGGACGTGGCGCTGGTCGTCGGGGCCAACGACGTCACCAACCCGGCGGCCCGCCGTCCCGGCAACCCAGTGTCCGGCATGCCGATCCTGAACGTGGACCAGGCCAGGAGCGTCATCGTGATCAAGCGGTCCATGGGCCACGGCTACGCCGGGATCGACAACGAGCTGTACACCGACCCGAAGACCGGCATGTTCTTCTCCGACGCCAAGGCTGGCCTCGCCGAGATCATCGCCGATGTCAAGGCCCTGGTGCCCAGCTGACATTGATACACAACACAAGGGGCCGGCCCAGGCGGGCGGCCCGGAACAGGAGCAGATGATGGCAAGGTTCGACGTGGTGGATCTGTCGGCACTGGAGATCCTCGACTCCCGCGGCCGGCCCACCCTGGCGGTCACGGTGCGGCTGGCAGACGGCACGGCCGCCCGTGCCGGGGTGCCGTCCGGCGCCTCGACCGGCTCGCGGGAAGCTGTAGAACGCCGTGACGGCGACCCGGACAGATACGAGGGCAAAGGGGTTCTCGGGGCGGTGTCCGCGGTCAACACCGAGATCCGTGACCTGCTGCCCGGCCGCGCCTGGGGCTCGCTGGCCGAGGCGGACCAGGCCATGATCGACCTCGACGGCACCGCGAACAAGGGTCGGCTGGGCGCCAACGCCACCGTGGGCACCTCGATGGCGCTGGCCCGGGCGCTGGCCGCCTCGGCCGGGATCCCGCTGTGGCAGTGGATCACGCCGGACGGCGTGCCGCCATCGCTGCCGGTGCCGCACTTCAACGTGCTCAACGGCGGCGTGCACGCGCCGAACTCGCTGGACTTCCAGGAGTTCATGATCGCGCCGGTCGGCGCCCCGTCGATGGCCGAGGCGGTCCGCGCCGGCGCCGAGGTCTACAGCGCGCTGCGCCGTGAGCTTTCCGCCAGCAAGCTGTCCACCGGGCTGGGCGATGAGGGCGGGTTCGCTCCGGAGATCGCCGAACCGGAAGAGGTCCTCCGCCTGATTGTCCAGGCCATCTCCGACGCCGGCTACAGGACAGGAGCCGACGGCGTGTCCATCGCCCTGGACCTGGCGGCCTCGGAGTTCCGCCAGCCGGACGGCCGCTACCGGGTGGCCGGCGACCTGCTGACCAGCGGTGACATGATCGACCGGCTCGCGGCCATCACGGCGCAGTTCCCGGTGCACTCGATCGAGGACGGCCTGGGCGAGGACGACGAGGACGGCTGGATCGCGCTCACCGCCCGCCTGGGCGGTGCCATCGAGCTGGTCGGCGACGACATCTTCTGCACCAACCCGGCCATCATCACCCAGGCCATCGCGCGCGGCATCGGCAACTCCGCGCTGATCAAGCTCAACCAGATCGGCACCGTGACCGAGACGCTGCAGGCCATGGCCATCTGCCGCCAGGCAGGTTACCGCCAGTTCGTCTCGCACCGGTCCGGGGAAACCGAGGACCACTTCATTGCCGACCTGGCCGTCGGCACCGGCTGCGGCCACCTCAAGACCGGCGCCCCGGCCCGCGGCGAGCGCGTCGCCAAGTACAACCGCCTGCTGGGGATCGCCGCGGCCGTACCCGCCCTCCGCTACGGCATGCCCGTAGACTGACACGCGGACGGCCGGGTCAGGTTCGGGCCATAGCGAGGAGTATCGCTGAGATGACCGGAACGGGGGAGCGCGCTAGCCAGCCTGGCGATTCCGGCTTGGTCCTGGCGCTGAACTCGGGCAGCTCGTCGGTGAAATTCGCCCTCGTGCATCCCGGCAGCGACCAGCGCGTGACGGACGGGCTGGCCGCCGGGCTGGTCACCAGCCTGGAGCGGCTCGACGCGCTGGTCTTCACCGGCGGCTCTTGCGCTGGTCGTGCCGACCGATGAGGAACTGCTGATCGCCCGCGACACCGCGCGACTCATCCCGGCGGCGGTGGCCTCCGGGTGTGACCGTTAGGAGTAGCACATGACCCGCAGCTTGCTCGTCGCGCCGGTTGCCGATCATGCCGCCATGGCCAGGACATGCCTGGGGCTGCTGCGTGCCCTGGACCGGCGGGGCGTCAAGGTCGCGTACGTCAAGCCGGTGGCGCAGCCCAGGGCCGACGGCCGCCCCGACCAGTCGGCCGAGCTGGTGGCCGCGATCACCGCGCTGCGG
>DAIOWL010000186.1:0-9777 GCA_036758545.1 Streptosporangiaceae bacterium
CCCGAGATGCGGGCGGCCGACAGCGCGCACAGCACGGCCAGCACGACGGAACAGCCGAGCACGGCCCGGAAGTTACCGACATAGTCGGAGGCGATGCCGACGCCGACGACCGGGATGCTGAGGCCCGAATACGCAAATACGAAATAGGTGGAGATCACCTTCGCGCGGGTTCCTTCGGGGGCCAGCCGATTGGCGGCGGACAGGCTGCCGATGATGACAGCTCCGAAGGCGCTCCCGGCCACGACGGCGCCGATCCCGAACAGCGCCAGCGATTCCGTCGACATCCCGGCCAGGACCAGCGCCAGCCCGGGCAGGAAGCCCCCGAGCCCGGCCAGCAGGACCGGCCTGCTGTTAAGGCGCGCCAGGCTCAGCGCGGCGATGGCGCTCGCCGCGAAGAACAGGCACGTGATGCCGCCCGCGACCGCGTGGTTGGCATGGTGCAGCATCGCGGTGGTGAAGCCGGGTACCACCGACGCGAACAGCCCGTTCAGCGCGTAGGCGGCGAAGGCGGCCACTCCGGCGGCGATGAACTCGCCCCGGCCCTCCGCCGGGATCGCAAGGCCGGTGAAGCGCAGGGTCGGCCGCTCCCGCCTGGTCACTGTCTCCGGTATGAAGACCAGGGCCAGCCCGGCGGCGGCGAGCACGCCAAGGAAAACCTCGAAGACGAGCACGGTCGGCTGCGGCAGGTACTCGGCGAATAGCCCGGCCATGAGCGGGCCAAGCGCCGCGCCGCTCGCGTTCGCGGCCGTGGCCATCAGCGAGGCCCGCCGCGAGTCGGAGGGCCGGGACATCTCGGTGAGGGCCGCGGTGGCGGCGCCGGTCATCAGGCCGGCGGACACCCCGGACAGGATCCGGGCCGGGTAGAGCCAGCCCGGGCTGGAGGCGAAGATGAACACGATCGTGCTGGCCGCGCCGAAGCCGATGGCGGCCGCCATCACCGGCTTGCGCCCGGCCTGGTCCGAAGCCTGGCCGGCCAGCAGCAAGGTAGCGAGCACCGCCACCGCGTAGACCGCGAAGATCAGCGTGAGCACACCCGCGGAGAAATGCCACTGACGCTGGTAGATGGCATACAACGGGGTGGGCAGCGCGGTGCCCAGGATGACGGCAGCGAACACGTAGCCGACCAGCCAGAACGCAGCCTCCCGGGGCACGGCGCGCCGGTTCAGGCTGATCGCCGACTGCCCGAGGCCGTCGGCGCAGGCCCGGTCGGGCGTCCGGACACGCCGTTTCACCTGCGGCATCGTCATTGGCATGACGATGCCGCATCGCCGCATGCGGCACATCACCCGGCTATGTAGCCCCCCGCAGGGACTAGTCAACCGGGTGATGCGGGCGGCCCGGACGCACCGCAGTCTGGCCTGGGATCGCTTGTCACAGACGCGGAGGTAGATGTGCTGACCCGCTGGTACCGGACCGGTGTCATCTACTCCGTCGACGTCGGCCTGTTCCAGGACGCCAACGACGACGGGATAGGTGACTTCCAGGGGCTGGCGGGAAGACTCGATTACCTGGCCCGTCTGGGCATCTCCACGATCTGGCTGCACCCCATCCACCCATCGCCGCGCCGGGACGGCGGGTACGACATCACCGATCACTACGGCGTGCACCCGCGATACGGCAGCATGGGCGACTTCAGCAGGCTGATGCACGAGGCGGGGGAGCGAGGCATCAGGGTCATGCTGGACCTCGTGGTGAACCACACCAGCGACCAGCACCCGTGGTTCCGGTCCGCGCGTTCCGATCCGGCCTCGCCGTTCCGTGACTGGTACGTCTGGTCGCAGACCGAGCCCCCGGACCGCTTCGAGGGAATGGTGTTCCCCGGCGTGGAGAACGAGAAATGGACCTACGACGAGGTAGCGCAGGCCTGGTACCGGCACCGGTTCTACCGGTTCGAGCCCGATCTCAACACCGACAACCCGGCGGTCCGCGAGGAGATACAGAAGATCGCCATGTTCTGGCTCGGGCTCGGGGTCTCCGGCTTCCGGGTCGACGCCGCGCCGTTCCTGATCGAGCCCAAGTCCCGGCCGGGTGGCGGACCTGACTTCAGCTTCCTGCGGGACCTGCGGGAGGCACTGTCCTGGAAACGCGGAGATTCCGTCATGCTGGCCGAGGCCAATGTCTCCGACCAGGAGCTGACCGACTACTTCGGGCAGTCGGACGGCATCGCCACCAGGGTGCTGATGGTGTTCGCGTTCCGTCTCAACCAGGCTCTGGTGCTGACGCTGGCCCGGCGGGACAGGCGCCCGGTCGCCGCGACGCTTCGCGAGCTGCCCGATCTGCCCCGGCACGGCCAGTGGGCAACGTTCCTGCGCAACCACGACGAGATCGACCTCGGCCGGCTGACCGACGAAGAACGGCAGGAGGTCTTCGCCGAGTTCGCCCCGGATCCGGGCATGCAGCTGTACGGGCGGGGCATCCGCCGGCGTCTGGCGCCGATGCTCGGCGGCGACCGCCGGCGCATCGAGCTCGCCTACAGCCTGCAGCTCAGCATGCCCGGCACCCCGGTCATCCGCTACGGGGAGGAGATCGGCATGGGCGACAATCTTGCCTTGCCGGAACGGGACGCGATCCGCACCCCGATGCAGTGGGACGGCACCAAGGGTGCCGGCTTTTCCCGTGCCGACCCCGCGCGGTTCGTCGCGCCCCTGGTCGAGGAAGGCCCGTACGCCTACAAGCTGGTCAACGTGACTAACCAGAGGCTTGACCCGAACAGCCTGCTGACCTGGTTCGAACGCATCCTGCACGCGCTGCGTGAATGCGAGGAGATCGGCAGTGGTGACCATGAGGTGCTCGACGTGGGTCCGCCTCAGGTCCTGGTCCACCGGGCCAC
Source organism: Streptosporangiaceae bacterium (assembly GCA_036758545.1). Classification (GTDB taxonomy): domain Bacteria; phylum Actinomycetota; class Actinomycetes; order Streptosporangiales; family Streptosporangiaceae; genus Palsa-504. Next base: position 2,831 of record DAIOWL010000186.1, read on the forward strand.
CGGCCGCACCGGTACCACGCTGTTCGTGCACAACCTGGCCGAGCAGCCATGCCACCTCAAGCTCGGCGCCGAACGGGACCCGGAGTATGCGCCGCTCAACTTCGTCGCCGACTCTTCCTACGGCAATGAGGTCGACCTGGATGAGCTCGAGGTAGCGGGTTACGGCTACCGCTGGATCCGCCTGCGCCGGACGGTAGGAGCCTAGCGTGGAACCGGTTACCTGGTGGCAGTCCGGCGTGATCTACCAGATCTACCCGCGCAGTTTCGCCGACGCCAACGGGGACGGCGTCGGCGATCTGCGCGGCATTCTGGACCACCTGGACTACCTCAACGACGGCACGGTTGACTCGCTCGGTGTGGCTGCCATCTGGCTGTCGCCGTTCTACCGGTCGCCGATGGCCGACTTCGGCTACGACATTTCCGACTACACCGATGTCGATCCGGTGTTCGGGACTCTCGCAGACTTCGACGACCTGCTCGCGGGCGCCCACCGCCGCGGCATCAAGCTCATCGTCGACTGGGTGCCGAACCACACCTCTGACCAGCACCCGTGGTTCGTCGAGTCGGCGCGCAGCCTGGACAACGCCAAGCGCGACTGGTACGTGTGGCGCGATCCGGCACCCGACGGCGGGCCGCCGAACAACTGGCGGTCGGCGTTCCCCGCTGTCGGCTCCGCGTGGACGTTCGACAAGACGACCGCGCAGTACTACCTGCACTCGTTCACGCCCCACCAGCCCGACCTCAACTGGGATAACCCCGAGGTGGAGGCGGCCATGCACGACGTCCTGCGGTTCTGGCTCGACCGGGGCGTCGACGGGTTCCGGATCGACGTGATCTACAAGATCGCCAAGGATCCCGAGCTGCGGGACAACGAGCCCGGGCTGCAGCACGACGAGGACTGGCCCACCATCCACGACCGCCTCCGGCGGATCCGGGCTGTCATCGACAAGTATGACGACCGGATGATCGCGGGCGAGGTCTACCTGCTCGACTTGAAGAAGCTGGTGGAGTACATCAACACCGGAGACGAGCTGCACCTGGCCCACAACTTCGTCTTCTTCCACCTGCCGTGGCAAGCGGCGGCGTACCGCGCGTCGGTGCAGGAATTCACCGAGCTGGCCGAGGTCTCGGCCTGGCCGGCCTGGTTCCTGGAGAATCATGATCACTCACGGGTCGCCACCCGCTACGCCGCCGAGCCGGGAAGCGGGCAACGCCGCGCGAGGGTGGCAGCCATGCTGATCTGTTCGCTACGCGGCACGCCGTTCCTGTATTACGGGCAGGAGCTTGGGCTGCCGGATGCCGAGATACCGGCTGACCGGGTCGTGGACGTCGACGGCCGGGACCCGGAACGGGCGCCGATGCCGTGGCGGCCGCCGGCTCAGGCCGGCCCGGGCGCCGGCTTCACCACCGCGGAGCCCTGGCTGCCGGTCGTCGCCGACGCCGGATTGCTCTGCGTGGAATCGCAGCAGCACGATCCCGGGTCGACGCTCGCGTTCGTCCGCCGGCTGATCCACCTGCGTTCGCGCGAACCCACGCTGCAGTCCGGCGCGCAGCGCCTGGTCGGCGCGGCGCCAGACGTGTTCTGCTTCGAACGCCAACTCGACCAGCGGTTCCTGGTCGCGCTGAACTTCAGCTCCCGCCGCGTGCCGCTCGGGCTGGCCGACGATGCCCGCGGCCCCGCCGTCCTGGAACTGTCCACTCGTCCCGAACGTGAGCACGGCCCCGTTGACCTGGCCAATCTCGTGCTCGAACCCGACGAAGGCATGATTCTGCGACGGTCGGTGGGCGGGCAAGAGGCAGTGGCCCGTTCGGGTTCATTATGTCCCGAACGACCGTGGCGCGTGCCCCGGCGGACGGACAGCACCATCTGGTCAGGATGTCCGCTGGGGCTGCCTGCCCGAGCTGATCAGGGCATGCGCCTTGGCTGCCCGCACCGCGTCGGCCAGCGTGTCGATGTCGTAGGCGCCGCGATGGTATTTGCCGTTGACGAAGAACGTGGGCGTGCCGGTGACGCCGCTCAGGTCGGCGGAGTCCACGTCCTCGGCGATCTTGGCTTCCCCGGCGTGGCGGCGCAGGTCGGCGGTGAACCGCCCTGTGTCCAGGCCGAGCTGGGCGGCGTACCGGAGCAGGTCATCGGCGGCCAGCGCGTCCTGGTGCGCCAGCAGCTGATCATGCATCGGCCAGAACGAGCCCTGGCGGGCCGCGGCCTCGGCACCCTCGGCGGCCAGCAGCGCGTGCGGGTGCACGTCGGTGAGCGGCAGGTGCCGCCACACGTACCGCAGGTCACCATCGTCGGCCAGCAGCTCGCGGATCACCGGCTCGGCCTGGCCGCAGAACGGGCACTCGTAGTCGCCGTATTCCACCAGCGTGACCAGCGCCTGGTCCGCGCCGCGCACGTGATCGCGCTCGGGATCGACCGGGACCGCCAGGTCGATGATGGCCTCGGCGGTGCCGAGCAGGGCGCGGGTCCGCAGCGGTTCGGGCAGTAGCGCGGTGAGCCGGAAGACCGCCCAGCCGAGCAGCGACGCGCACAATGCGGCCGACAACACGCCCACCTTGGCCTCGGCCAGCAGGCGGCCATGGAAGGCGAGCGAGGCGATCAGCAGCGACACGGTGAAACCGATGCCCGCGATGGCGCCGGCGCCAGTCACCGCGGCCCAGCCGACCGGCGGGCGGACCCGGCCGCGGCTCATCCGGGCCAGCAGCCAGGCCGCGGCGACGGTGCCGGCCGGCTTGCCCCCGACGTAGCCGAGCAGGATCCCGAGCGTGACCGGCGACGTGTAAGCGCGGGCCAGCAGGCTTCCGTCGACGGTGATGCCCGCGTTCGCCAGGGCGAACAGCGGCACGACCAGGTAGCTGCTCCAGGGGTGGAACAGCTGCTGGAGCCGGTCGTTTGGCGACAGCGCCAGCCGCACGCTCTGCTGGGCGGCGCGGGCCAGTTCCGGAATCGGCTGCTCGCGGAACAGCCGGAACGACTCGAAGGCCCGCTCCAGGTCACGGCGCGTGGCCGGGTAAGCGAGGGCGAGCAGGCCCATCACCAGGCCGACCACCACCGGATCGACGCCCGACTCGAAGAACGCGATCCACGCCGCCACGCCCAGCAACAGGTAGACGGGGCCGTGCCGGACACCCAGCCGGCGCGCCGCCACCACCAGGCCGAGGAAGGCCAGGCCGGCTCCCAGCGCGGCCAGGTCGATACGGTCGCTGTAGACGACCGCGATGACCACGATGCCCGCCACGTCGTCGGCGACCGCGAACGTGAGCATGTAGGTGCGCACCCGGTCCGGGACACCCGGGCCGGCCAGCGCCAGCACACCGAGCGCGAACGCGGTATCGGTGGCCATCGCCGCGCCCCAGCCGGACGCCGACGGGCGGCCGGCGTTGACAGCCAGGTAGATCGCGACCGGCACGACCATCCCGCCCAGCGCGACCACCACCGGCAGCGCCAATCGCCACCGCTCGCGCAACTCACCCATATCAAACTCGCGGCGCGCCTCCAGGCCTGCTACCAGGAAAAAGAATGACATCAGCCCGGAGTTCACCCAGCCCTGCCAGCTATCGGCCAGTTCCCACCGGCCAGACCGGATCACCAGCACGGCGTGCCACGTCGCCGCATACCCAGCCGGGTCGACGTTAGCCCAGGCCAGTGCGGCCACGGTGGCGGCAAGCAGGACCGCCGCGCCGCCGGTCTCGGTGCGCAAGAACCGGCGAAGCGGCGTCTGCAGGTTCTGCGTCCATCCTGTATGCCGCGAAGATCGCCATGCGGCGGCACCAGGCTCCGTCATCGGACAATCGGGAGGCCGCTCAGGCCGAGGAACCCGTCGCCGCCGTGGATCCGGCGTGCTCCCAGGTGGGCGCGTCCGGGTTGTCGCCGTGCAGGGCCTTCATCAGCTCCTGTTCGGCGTCGCGGGGCAGCGAGGTCTTGAGCACGGTGCCGCCGTAGGGCCGCAGCGCCTCGAGGAACTTGTCCGGGGTGGCCTTGCGCACGATGACCAGCAGGGCGGAGGTCCCCGGCTGGATCAGGTCCTGGACGCGCTGCTTGAAGTCGTCCTTGATGCCGAGTTCGTCGGCGGCGCCCAGGGCGGCGCCCATGATCCCGCCGGCCACGCCGGTCAGCGGGGCGAGCGGGAACAGGAACAGCAGCCCGATCAGCGTGCCCCAGAACAGGCCGCTGAGGCCGCCCCAGGCGGCCTGGTGGTGGACGGGGGTCGTGACGTGCAGCTTTCCCTTCTGGTCGCGGCGGATGATGGCCGCGTCCTCCAGGTCGACCAGGTAGTCATGCTGCAGCTTGACGAGCTCGGCCCATACGTTCTCGGCCGTGGTCTCGTCCGGGTAACCGATGATGATCAGGTCACTCATCGTGTGCCTCCTAACTAGGCATCAAGGGGAAACCACGAGGTGGCTCTCCACGCTGGCGACGCCCGGCGCCGCCGCGGCCGCGGCCTTGGCCGCGCTCGCCTCCCTCATCGAGTGCACGTGCCCGTAGAGCTTCGCGGTGCGGCCGGAAACCTCGACCCGGATGTGGCGCGCGTCCACCTCGGCCTGGCGCCGCAGCGCGTCCTCGATGGCCGCCCGGACGCTGGCCGGGCTGGCCGGCGGGTTGATCGTGATCGCGTTGGTCACGCCGGTCACCCCCCGCACCTGGCGAACCATCCGTTCGACCTCGCGCCGCTGGAAGTCGTATCCGACCTCACCGGCCAGGATGACCCAGCCGTTCTCCACCCGTGCGTGCACCGCTCCCTCCGGGATCTGCACGTCCCAGTCGAGGATGCGGGCGATCGCCGCGGCGATATCGGCGTCGTCCCGGCCCATCCCGGCCAGCTCGACCTTTATCTCGTTGGCGACCGCCTTGACGCCCTGGACGCGCTCGGCGGCCCGGGCCGCGGCCAGCTTCTGCGCGTAGGTGGCGACGTGGCCGGTCAGCGTCACCGCCCCGTCGGTGACGGCCACGCCGATGGCGTCGGGTTCGGGTATCTGCGGATCCCACCGCAGCTCGTCGACGACGTCATTCCTGATCTCCGCGTCTGATCTCATCAGCCCATCCGTTTCGGCGTCGCCTTCAGCCTTGCGTCCGGGCGTGGTTGGTCACATCACACATCCGGGTAGTGCCCCGCCGATCGAAGTGCTGTTAAGTGCGATTGCGCGGCGCAATTATCTTTTGGGAAATCGCAGGTCTAGGATCGCATTGACGAGGAGAAACCCATGGCGGCGGCATCGGCTCGCCTGGGGACCCCGGACCGAGCGGTCCCCAGTGGTGCTGGCGCCTGTGCCTTTTCCGGCCCACGGCATGCCTGGGACGCGGGGTTAGACGATGGCTGCAGCCGGTCAGACCAACCACGACAACCCGGTCCGCGAGCAGCTTTCCGCGCTGCGGAGCCTGCTCGTGCTGGCCATGCTGCTGACCCAGCAAGACAGCCAGGGCACCATCTTGAACGTGGTCGCGAACGCGGTCGAATCGCTGGGGCGATGCCAGCTGAAGGGCATCTACCTCGACGGCCTCTGGCAGGACGTCGAGGTGCCTGGTCGCGGGGCCGCGGCCGAGGGGCCGCCGCGCACCGAGGTGATCACCGCCGTACTCCCCCCGGGCGGCGGCCAGGTCGAGCTGGCCGCCGTGCCCTGGGCATGGGCCTACCCGCTGTCCAGCCCGCACGGACCCGGCGGCTACCTGGTCGTGGGAGCGGCCGGGCCGCTGGCCGAAAGTGAGCGTTTCCTGCTGCAAGTGCTGGCGCAGCAGGCCGCGGTCGCGCTGGCCAACGCGCACCTGCACCACCGGGAACGTGAGCAGGCCGAGGAACTCCAGGCGGCCAACCTGGCCCTGCGGCGGGGCATGGAGATCCACGACCGGCTGACGAAAGTAGCGCTGGCCGGCGAGGGCCAGGACGGCATCGCCCGCGCGGTGTACGAGCTGACCGACCGTTCGGCGGCCATCGAGGACCGGTTCGGCAACCTGCGCGCGTGGGGCGGCCCGGACCGGCCGGAAACCTATCCGCGGGCCGACCCGCGCCAGCGGGACCGGATCCTGGTCCGGGCGATGGCGGCCGCCAGCCCGATCCGGGATGAGCAACGGCTGGTCTCGGTGGCCGTGCTCGGTGGAGCTCCGATGGGCGTGCTGGTGCTGCGCGACCCGGATGGCTCCGCCGGGGACTCCGAGCGGATGGCGATCGAGCACGCCACCACCGTGCTCACCATCGAGCTGGCCCGGCTGCAGAGCCTGATCGAGACCGAGACACGGCTGCGCACCAACCTGGTACTTGAGCTGGTGGAGGGCGCGGACCGGACCTCGATCATGAACCGGGCCCAGGCCCTCGGCTACGACCTGGGACAGGCGCATCGCGTCGTGCTGGTCGACGGTGGTCCCGCCGGCGAGATCGACATGTTCTTCCACGCGGTGAGCGGCGCGGCCAGGGCGGTCGCGGCGGGGTCGCTGCTGGCGCCGCGGCTGCGCGACGTGATCCTGCTAGCCGGGCCGCGCGTTCCCTGGGATCAGTTCAGGCAGCACGTGGTCGCGGAGTTGCACGGCGGGCGATGCCGGGTCGGGGTGGGCGGGCGGTGCCAGATGGTGGAGGACTTCCCGCGCTCGTACCGGGAAGCGGAGCTGGCACTGCGCATGCAGAAAGCGTCGGGCGGCCCCGAGCAGGTCACGCGCTACGACGACCTGGGCGTCTACAAGGTCCTGGCCGCGGCGAACGATACCGCCTCGGTGGAGCGCTTTGTCGACGAGTGGCTGGCCCGGCTGATCGACTACGACTCCGCGCACGGCACCCAGCTGGTCCTGACGCTGAGCGAGTACCTGGAGTGCGGCGGCAACTACGACGCCTCGGCCAAGGCGCTCTCGGTGCACCGCAGCACCCTCAAGTACCGCCTGAACCGGATCCGGCAGGTGTCCGGCTACGACCTCAGCCTGCCGGACAACCAGTTCAACCTGCAGCTGGCCACCCGGGCGTGGC
>DAIOWL010000187.1:0-9770 GCA_036758545.1 Streptosporangiaceae bacterium
CCGGCGCGCCGCCGGGGCCGGCGGCGGGCAGTAGCCCTCGGCGGGCGCGCTGGCCAGCACGCGGCCGTCGGTGTCCTCCACCGTGACCGACGCGCGCAGCGCCGACGCGAGCGCGGCGACCAGTTCGGGCAGTTCTACCTCGTCCAGCACGAGCTGCATCAGCTGATGGTGCTGCCGCTCGGCCCACTCCAGCACGGCCCGGCCGCGGCGCATCTCCTCGTTGGCCACGGACAGCTCGCGGATGACCTCCTGCTGCTCGGCCCGCAGCCGCGCCGTCTCCAGGGCCGTCGCGGCCTGCCCGGCCAGCAGCTCGATCAGCTCCAGTTCGGGCCCGCTGAACTGCCGCGCGGTGACCGAGTAGGCGACGATGACCCCGGCCAGGGCGCCGGATCCGCGCAGCGGCGCGACCAGCAGGGCCCGGTAGCCCTGGGTGGGCGCCAGGTGCCGCAGCCGACCGTAGGAGCGGGCCTCGCGCACGTCGGGGACGACGATCGTGCGGCCCTCCCGGTAGGCGCGGGCGGCCGGGGTGTCAAGGTCGGGACCTGGCGGCCGGATGCGCAGCCCCTGGCCGTCGCTGACCTGGGCCAGGTAGTCGGGGGTGAGGCCGCTCCACCCGGCGATCTGCAGGCACTCCCGCCGTTCGTCGGCCAGCATCACCGCGCAGAACTCGAACCCGATCAGCTCGCAGGCCTGGTCGGCCACCCGGGTCAGCACGCTCGCGAGCGGCTCGGCCGCGTTGACCGAGCGGACGATCTCGCTGACGGCGGACATCCACGACCGCAGCGAGGCCGGCACCTCCGGCACGCCCATATCGCCTCATCCTAGGCTGGCCAGGGCTTGACGGATCATAATGAACGCTCGTTTAATTCCTTTATGGGGCGCATCGCGGGCGTTACCGCGGCCGAGACCCGGGAGCGGCTGCTGCGGGCGGCGGCCGACGTGTTCGCCGAACGAGGCTACGACGGCACCCGGGTCGCCGACATCGCCGCCGCGGCGGGGGTAAGCAACGGCGCGCTGTACGCGCACTTCGCCTCCAAGGCGGACCTGCTGGTGGACGCGCTGCGGACGCACGGGCGGCACCTGCTCGGCGAGCTGTTCGCCGCCGACCCGGACCGGCCGGTGGTGGACCTGCTGCTCACCGTGGGCCGGTGGCTGCCGCGCCGCCGCGACGCGCGCGGCTACCTGATCGTCGAGGCGCTGGTCGCGGCGCGGCGCGATGAGGACGTGGCCCGGCCGATGCGGGAGTACGTGGGCGAGCGGGGCGACTGGCTGGGCGGCCTCGTGGAGCTAGCCCAGGCGCGCGGCGAACTCGACCCGGGGCTGTCCCCGGCCGCCCTGGCCCACTTCTGCCTGCTGCTGGCGATGGGCAGCGCGCTGGTCACGCCGGACCTGCACGCGACCGGCGAGGACGAGTGGGCCGCCCTGCTGGCCCGGGTGGCGGGGGCGCTGGGCACCAGCACGACACAGAGGGGAATGGCGCAGTGAAGGTACAGATAGATCCGGAACGCTGTCAGGGCCACGGTCGCTGCTACGACCTCGCCCCTGACCTGTTCGGCGACGACGAAGAGGGATACGGGCAGGTCCTCGGCGACGGGACCGTGTCACCGGACGCCGAACGTAACGCCCGGCTGGCGGTCGTCAACTGCCCCGAGCACGCGATCGAGGTGACCTGACATGACCGCCGACGAACGGTTCATCTACCAGCCGCAGGATCCCGACGAGGAGTTCGGCGTCCGCAGCGAGATCATCACCGGCCCGGTCTCGGACTGGGCGACCGACTTCTCCCACCTGGAGCCGGAGTGGTCCGCCGACCCCTATCCGATCCAGGACGACCTGCGGCAGCGGTGCCCGATCGCGCACACCGACCGGTTCGGCGGCGGGTGGCTGCCGACCCGGTACGAGGACGTGGCGGCGATCGCCTACGACACCGAGCGGTTCTCCTCGCGGTCGATCATCATGGGCAACTTCCGGCCGCCGGCCGACATCGCCCCGATCGGCGGCTCGCCGCCCATCTCCTCTGACCCGCCGTTCCACCACCACGCGCGCAAGCTGCTGCTCGGAGCGTTCACCAAGACCGCGATCAGCCGGCAGGAGCCGCCCACCCGGGCGTTCTGCCACCAGCTCATCGACAAGCTCGAGGGGCGGGACGTGGTCGACGCGGCCGCCGAGTACGCGCAGCACATCCCGATGCGGGTCATCGCCGACATGCTCGGCTTCCCGCCCGAGGACGGGCCGCGGTTCCGCGAGTTCGTGGAGAGCGTGCTCGAGGGCATCAACCTGCCGCCCGAGGCCCGCATCGAGCGGATGGAGGGGCTGTTCAACTACCTGCTCGAGCAGGTCCACGACCATCTCGACCACCCGCGGGACGACATCACGAGCTACCTCATCGGCGCCGAGATCTTCGGCCAGAAGCTGACGGCGGAGCACGTCACCGGCGCGATGGCCCTGCTGCTGATCGCCGGCATCGACACCACCTGGAGCGCGATCGGGTCGTCGCTGTGGCACCTGGCCCGGAACCCGGCCGACCTCGCGCGGCTGGTGGCCGAGCCCGCGCTGCTGCCGACCGCGATGGAGGAGTTTCTCCGCGCCTACGCCCCGGTCACCATGGCCCGGCTGGTCAAGCAGGACATGCACTGGCACGGCGTGGACATGAAGGCGGACGACTGGATCCTGCTGTCGTTCCCGGCGGCCAACCGCGACCCGGCGCAGTTCGACCGCGCGGGCGAGGTGGTCATCGACCGCGAGATGAACCGGCACGCCGCGTTCGGCCTCGGCATCCACCGCTGCCTGGGCTCGCACCTGGCCCGGATGGAGCTGCGGGTGGCGCTGGAGGTCTGGCTGGAGCGGATACCCGAGTTCAGCCTGGCCGACCCGGCCGCGGTGACCTGGTCCGCGGGCCAGATCCGCGGCCCGCGCGCGCTGCCGCTCCGGATCAGTGCCGCTGGATAGGACCTCAGGCGAGGAGCTCGGCGAGCTGGGCCGGGCTGATGTTGCCGCCGGAGCAGACCAGCGCCACGTTACGGCCGGCGAAGCGGCCGGGATCGGTCAGCACGGCGGCGAGCGCGGCCGCGCCGGCCGGCTCGACCAGGTTGCGGGTTTTCTCGATCATCAGCCGGGTCGCGTCGCGCAGCGTCGCCTCGCTGACCAGGACGAAGTCGTCCAGCAGGTCCCGCATGATCTGCTGCGGCAGCTCGAACGCGGTCCTGGTGGCCAGCCCCTCGGCGAACGTGCTGGTGGTGTCCTCGATCAGCGCGCCGGCCCGCCAGGAGCGGTACGCGGCCGGGGCCGCCTCGGACTGCACGCCGATCACCTCGATCGACGGGCGGACGGCCTTGGCCACGATGCAGGCCCCGGCCGCGCCGCTGCCGCCGCCGACCGGGACCACGATCGCCTCGACGTCCGGCCTGGCCTCGAGGATCTCCAGCGTGCCGGTGGCGACGCCGGCGACCAGGGCAGGCTCGTTGCCGGAGTGGATGTAGCGGAAGTTCTGCTCGGCGGCCAGCTTCTCGCAGTGCTCCCGGGCCTCGTCGAAGTCGGCACCGTGGAAGACCACCTCGGCGCCGAGCGCCCGCATCGACTCGACCTTGACCGGGTTGGCCTGTTCCGGCATGCAGATCACGGCGCGGACGCCGAACTCCGCCGCCGCATAGGCGACCGACTGGCCGTGGTTGCCGGTCGAGGCGGCGATCACCCCGCGCCGCCGCTCGTCCTCGGTCAGCTGGCTGACCAGGTTCACCCCGCCGCGGACCTTGAACGCGCCCACCGGCTGGTGGTTCTCGTGCTTGACCCAGACCCGGGCGCCGGCCAGCGCGTCGAGGGCGGGATAGCGGTAGAGCGGGGTCGGCCGCAGGTACGGCTCGATGCGCCGCCGCGCGGCCATCACCTCGGCCAGGTCAGGCATGGCCATGCTCATCCCCGCGGCGGCCGCCGGTCCAGCCAGCTGCGGTAACAACGGTCGCACAGCCTGGACACGTCATCGATCTCGGTGTACGACCCGCACTCATAACAGTAATTCTCACGCACTTCCTGACGCCCCCTCCCAAAACCAACTCACGTGTAGCGCCGTCGCGCGTCAGTTATTCCGGCAAGGGTAGAAGATCTTGCCGTCCAGGTCTACGTCGAATCTGACGGCCGCATAACCGTGCGGGACGGCGAACACGGTGCGGCAGAAGGTGCCGAACGAGTGGGGCCCCTTGCACTTCTGCCCGGGACTGCAGACGTAACCGTCTTCGGCGTACTCGGCTTCACCGACCCACTGGCCGGCGGCAGTGAAGTCGTCCCAGCCGCACGGCGTGGCGCCGGACAGCGCGGTGCAGGTGATCCCGTACTGGCGGCTGCCCTTGAACTGCGCCGCGAAGCAGGCGTGGTCCGGGTAGCACTCCTCGACCACCGCGCCGTCCGCATACTGGCGTCCCCACCAGGACAGGTAGGGCGAGTTCTTCCACAGCGCGGCCATCCCGTCCGCGTGGATGAGGTCGAACGCGTAGGCCAGGAAGTTCTGCGCGTCGCCGGGGGTGAGGCGGAAGCCGGTGGTGGACGGCGGGTCGAAGCTGTCGATGTCGTCCAGCTCGACCGCGTCGAACCCCTTCCGCTCGCACATGGCGACGCGCTCGCGCAGCATCGGCTTGAGCGCGTCCAGCTGGCGCAGGTCGACCCAGCGCTCCTCGGGATAGCCGAAGTACACATTGCCCAGGGCGGCGGCGGGGAACACGTGGCCGGGCGCTTGAGGGTTGGCGTCCGGGCGGTAGTCCTCCCAGGCCAGGTCGAGGTAGCAGACCGCGCGCGGGTGCGCCAGCGTGCTCGCCTGCCAGCGGGTCCTGATCGCGGTGACCTCGGCCCGGGTGGTGAGGAAGCCGTCGACGTCGTAGATGTCCACCGCGTTGCGCCCGGTGCGCTGCAGCGGGGTGGTCCGGCCGATCTGCCAGTCCCAGCTCATCGGGTGCCCGGTGCGGTCCAGGTGCGGCGGGGACCAGCACTGGCCCTGGCCCCGGGGCTGACAGGGCAGCGGCGGGGCGGGCGGGTCGACCCGCCAGCCGAAGGCGATCTGGGTGGCGCCGGCCCGGCTGGCGGTGCGCACCGCGACCCGGTGCGGCCCGGGCAGCAGCGTGCCGGTATAGAACACGCGGTTCTTCGGCAGGGCCCGCCACGGGCCCTCGTCGACCCGGTACCGCTGGGTCACGCTGCCGTCGGCCGCGTTGGCGTGCGGCGCGGCCACCTGGAAGTACTCCTCGGCCGAGGCGGTCTCGCGCTCCGGGGTCCCGTTGACGAACGCCGTGGCCGGTGCCCGGTGCCGCGGGTAGGCGCGGGCCGCGGCGGTGAGCACGCTGACCGAGCGGCGGATGACCTGGAAGGTGAACGGGTTGCGCTGGGTCTGGACGACCTCGGCGGCGGTCTCGGTCAGCCGGAGGCGGCGCCCGGTGTCCGCGTGGCCGACGGTGTAGCGGCGGGCCGCGAACGGCGCGGCCGTGTTGTCCGCCCCGGCCCGGCAGTGCGTCCCGGCCGCGTCGCAGCTCTGCCAGGAGTAGGCGACCGCGAAGCTGAGCAGGCTCATGCCGCGCGGCAGCCGGGGCGCGTGCCAGCGCAGCCCGGTGGCGGTGACCGTCGCGCCGTCCCGGGGGACGCCCGCGACGCGCAGTGTGCCGTGGTATAGGGGCGGCGCGATAGCGGCGGCCCTGGCCGCGGCGCCGGGGATCCAGGCGGTGAGCGAGGTGAGCGTGAGCACCACGGCGGTGGCCAGGGCCAGCCTCGTCTTCATGGTCAGCTCCGGAGGGCCGGCGGGAGCAGGTCGCGGTGGGCCGCGAAGAGGTCGTCGCACATGGCCACCGTCTGCGCGGTGGTCAGCGTGGCGGCGGTGTTCGGGTCGAGCAGGGCCGCCTGGTAGACACGTTCGCGGGACTCCTCCAGTGCCGCCCGGACGGTCAGCTCCACCACGTTGAGGAAGGTCCGGTTCAGCGCGGCGAGCTGCGGCGGCAGCGCGCCGACCGGGACCGGCTTAGGCCCTTGATCGCCGACCACGCAGGGCACCTCGACGCAGCACTCGTCGGGCAGGCTGGCGATCAGCCCGCCGTTGCGGATGTTCACGTGCAGCTCGCGCTCGGTGCCGGTCTCGAGCGCGTGGATGAACAGCGAGGCCAGCTCGTTCTCCGGGGTCAGGTCCAGCCGGTCGTCGGAGTCCAGGGCGCGCCGCAGCTCCTCGAGCTCGCGCAGGTTCTCCTCGGATCGCTCCAGGTAGTCGCCGACGAAGATGCGGAACCGTTCGATCTGGTCGTCGTGGCGCATGAACCAGGGCACGTACTCGGCCGAGTGCTCGCTCGATTCGGTGGGGAAGTAACCGAACCGGCGGTAGATCTCCACCCGGACCCGGCGCTGCAGCTCGGGCGAGGCGTCGATGACCTCGGCCAGCCGCGGGTAGAGCGACTCGCCGTCCTGCTCGAAGCGGAGCACGAAGGCCTGGTGGTTGAAGCCCGCGGTGAGGAAGCGGACCCGCTCCGGGTCGGCGCCGGTCAGCTGGGTCAGGAAGGCCTGCGTGTCGCGGACCGAATGGCACAGGCCGAATACCCGGGTGAACTCGCTGCCCTCGTACACCGCCCAGGGCAGCATGGCCATCGGGTTGCTGTAGCTGAGCAGGTAGGCGTCCGGGCAGACCTCGGCCATGTCCCGGGCCAGGGCCACGGTCACCGGGATGGTGCGCAGGCCGCGGAAGATCCCGCCGATGCCCAGCGTGTCGCCGATCGTCTGGCGCACCCCGTACCGGGCCGGGATGTCGAAGTCCGCGCGGGTGGCGGCGTACCCGCCGACCTGCACCTCGTTGATCACGTACCGGGCGCCGGCCAGCGCCTCCCGCCGGTCCAGGGTCGCGGTCACCGTCGCGGCGGGCCCGGAGACCCCGGACTGCTCCGATATCCGGCGGGCCAGCCGCTCGGCGTGCGCCAGCCGCTCCGCGCTGATGTCGTACAGCGTCAGCCGCAGCTGGCCGCGGAACTCGGGGTAGGCGCACAGGTCGGTCACCACGTTCCGGGTGAACTCGACGCTTCCCGCCCCCACGAACGTCACTGTGATCACAGCTCATTAGTGTCACATTGGGGCCGATTTCTTGCAAGATCTTGCATCTGCCCGGATTCGGGTTGCACAATGCTGAGCAATTCGTGATGACTTGACGCATCTTCGAGCGGAGAGTGCGGGATGGCAGCGTTCTCTAAGGCATACCTGGCCGGACTGCTGGCCGTGCTCACCGGGGCGGCCGTGCTGGCCGGCTGCGGCACCGACAGCACCTCCAGCGGAGGTGGCGGCGGGGCCCAGACGATCCAGATCTGGGAGGGCTACACCGCGGCCGAGGCCAAGGCGTTCTCGCACCTGGTGTCCGAGTACGAGGCGCAGCACCCGGGCCAGAAGGTGAGCCCGCTGTTCGTCAACAACGACAACACGCTGCAGAAGGTGCTGACGGCGGTGCGCGGCGGCAGCCCGCCGGACATCGCGTACCTGTACGGCTCGTGGGCGCCCAACGTCGCGCAGATCCCGCAGGTGGTCAACCTCACCCAGGTGGTCCAGCGGCCCGGCGTGAACTGGAACGACTTCTGGACCGGCGAGCGCGCCGTGGCTACTGTCAACGGCAAGGTGATCGGCATCCCGGCCGTGGTGGACAACCTGGCCGTGGTCTACAACAAGACGCTGTTCGCCAAGGCCGGCCTGCAGCCGCCGGGACCGGACTGGACCTGGCAGGAGTTCGTGGCCGACGCGAAGAAGCTGACCAACCCGGCGATCAAGCAGTTCGGCACCGCGTACGTCACCCCGGGCACCGAGGACACCGTCTGGCACTGGGAGGCGCTGCTCTGGGAGGCAGGCGGCCAGCTGCTGACGCCGGACAACAAGAAGGCGGCGTTCGACTCGGCCGCCGGGCTGGCCTCGCTGAACACGCTGCGGACCATGGCCGTCACGGACAAGTCGATGTACCTGGACCCGAGCGACTCCGCCTACAGCAACCTGTTCAACTCGGGCAAGATCGGGATGCTGGTCACCGGGCCGTGGGACCTGTCCGCGTTCCCCAACGTCAAGTACGGGGTGCAGGTCATGCCGGCCTACCCGGGCACTACCGGCGGCCACCAGACCATCTCCGGCCCGGACAACTGGGTCATCTTCAACAACAGCCCGGCCCGGGTAGCCGCGGCCGAGCAGTTCCTGCTCTGGCTCACCGCGCCGGCCCAGGTCAAGTACTGGGCGGTGCAGACCGGCAACCTGCCCAGCCGGCAGTCGGTGGGCGACTCACCCGCGGTGAGCCAGCAGATGAACGCCGCGCTGCCCGGCGTCGGCGCGTTCATCGCCAACCTGGCCAACGTGAAGCAGGCCCGGCCGCAGATCCCGCAGTACCCCAAGATCTCCACCATCCTCGGCAACATGGTCGTGTCGGTGCTGCTCGGCAAGAGCCAGCCGCAGGCCGCGCTGACCGCCGCCGCGCAGCAGGTCGACCAGGCCCTGGCGGCGGGCTGACCGTGCGGCGGGGGGTCGTCAGCTCCGAGCAGTTCACCGGGTGGGCCTTTGTCACGCCCGCCGCCGTGATCATCGGGCTGTTCGGCGCGGCCCCGATCGTGTGGTCGGCGGTGATGTCGTTCCAGCAGAACAACCTGCTCTCGCCCAGCACGCCGTTCGTGGGCACGGCCAACTACCGGAAGCTGGCGCACGACCCGGTGGTGGCGCAGGCGATCCAGCACACGCTGATCTACACCGCGCTGTTCGTGCCCGGGACGATGGTGGTGGGCCTGTTCCTGGCCGTGGCGATGAACCGGCAGATCCGCTTCATCTCCGTCTACCGGACCGCCGCCTACGCCACCATAGCGATCTCCACCATCAGCGAGGCGATCGTCTTCCTCTGGCTGTTCGACCCGTCCTACGGGGTGGTCAACTACTTCCTGAGCTGGTTCGGCGTGCCGCCGCAGCAGTTCCTCAACTCGCCGTCCCAGGCGCTCTACGTGATCGTGATCATGACGATCTGGGGCTGGACCGGCTTCGCGGTGGTGATCTACCTGGCCGCGCTGCAGGGGGTGCCGCAGCACCTGACCGAGGCGGCCGCGATCGACGGAGCCGGCCCGTGGCAGGCGTTCCGCCGGGTCACCCTGCCTCTGCTCAGCCCGGCCACGCTGTTCCTGGCCGTCTGGCTCACGATCAACGCGCTGCAGCTGTTCGACGAGGTGTACCTGAGCACCCAGGGCGGCCCGCTCAACGCCACCACCGTCCTCGTCTACTACCTGTACACCCAGGCCTTCCAGCAGTTCAACTTCGGCTACGCGTCGGCCATCGCCTACTTCCTGTTCGTCGTCATCATCGTGATCACCGTCATCCAGTTCCGGGTGGGCCGGCGGTTCACCTACTACCGCTCATGACGGCGACGTCGGCGCCCGCCCGCGGCGGGGTGCGGTCCCCGGCCGGCGGCGCCGTCCGGGGCGCGCGGCGACGGTGGCGGCTGCCGTTCAGCCCGTGGCACCTGGTGCTGGTCCCGGCAACGATCGTGCTGATCTTCCCGTTCGTGTGGCTGGTCATCACCTCGGTGCAGACCCCGGCCGAGGCGCTGCACTTCCCGCCGGTACTCATTCCGCACCAGATCAGGCTGGCCAACTACCCGGACGCGCTGAAGACCGCGCCGTTCGGCCGGTTCTTCGTCAACAGCGCCATCGTCGCGGTGGTGACCGTGCTGAGCAACCTGGTGCTGTGCTCGCTGGCCGGGTACGCCTTCGCCCGGTTCCGCTTCCTCGGCCGGACCGCGCTGTTCGCGGTGATCA
>DAIOWL010000188.1:0-9752 GCA_036758545.1 Streptosporangiaceae bacterium
CTGCCGCGCCCGCCGCGGCCGAGGTACCCGCGGCCGAGGTACTCGCCGACGGGCCCGTCGCGGCCTCCAGCGCCGCCACGTGCGCGGCCACCGTGTCCGCGTCCCCGCGGGCCACGGGGCCGGTCAGGCCCGCGTCGCCGAAGCGCAGCGCGTTGTCGAGGGAGGCGGAGAGCAGTGGCGCGAGCAGCCGGGCGGGCTCGGCCACCCCGGCCGTCCGGAGCACGTCCCCGGCCTGGGCTACCAGCGTGATCAGGTGGTTGGCCGCACCCGCGATCGCCGCATGGTACAGGTCCCGGTGCTCCTCGGTCACGAACACCGGCTCTGTCGGCGGCGGGGCCGGCGGCAAGGGTGGCTATGGCGATCCCGGTGGTGACGGCGGCGCTGGAGCCTGGGCGGTCGACCTGGCGGCTGGCGGGACCGTCAGCAACATGGCCTGGGCGACGAGCGTGATCAGGTGGTTCGCGGCGCCCGCGATGGCCGCGTGGTACAGGTCCCTGTGCTCCTCGGCGATGAAGACGGGCTCGCCGCCCATCTCGATCACCAGCGCCTCGGCCGCGGGCCTGAGCACCTCGGGCGCGGTCACCCCGAAGCTGGTGCCGGCGAGCCGGTCGACGTCGTCGGCCCGGCCGGTGAACGTCATCACCGGGTGCAGGGCCAGCGGGAGCGCGCCCTGGCGCACGGCGGGCTCGAGCACGGACACGCCGTACCGTCCGCTGGCGTGGGCCAGCATCCGGCCCTCCAGCGGCGCCCCGGTCGTCGCGAGCCCGGTGACCAGGCCGGGCAGCGCGTCGTCGGGCACGGTCAGCAGGGCCAGGTCGGCGCGGCGCAGGACCTGGCTGGGATCGGTGATCACGGCGGCGGGGAAGTTCGCGCGGGCGCGGCGCAGCGAGGCGTCGGAGACCGCGGACGCGGCCACGACCTGGTGGCCGGCCCGGGCCAGGGCCACGCCGAGCGCGGTACCCGCCCGGCCGGCGCCGACGATACCGACCGCGAGCCGGGCCGGGTGCCCGTCGGCCGGGATGCTTTCTGGGTTCATCGCGTGATCAGGATAGTCACGGCAAAGGGCGCCGGGTCCCGCGGGACCCGGCGCCCTTGACGACGCTGGTCAGCTTAGCCGTTGAAGCTGTCCAGGAAGGCCGCGGCGCCGCCCTGGCAGCTGGCGTTGGCGAAGCCCAGGAGGCCCACGGCGTTGCCGCAGATGTCGACCGGGACCTGCACCGGGATCTGCACGTTGTTGCCGCTGAGAATCGGGATGTTGCCGTTACCGACGACGTTGCCGACGACCGGGTTGTTCGACGCGAACGCCGGGCCGCCCATGATGGCGATCGCGGCGGCGGAGGTGGCGAGCACTCCGGCGACACGGGTCTTGATCTGCACGTATTGCTCCTGTCATCGATGATCGAGTTTCCCGGGCGGCCGGCTTACGGCCGCCCGGGGATCCACACGCACAACGTAGCGGAATTCAATTACGCTACGTAGTAGATACGCGACACAGAGTGATTACCGATGACAATGGGGGTGGTTCGTGCCGGATGGCCAGGTCGGCCTCGCCCCCGGCCGGTGGTCACATTAGATCCGAACGGGCGGCAGTCTGCTCGCACCACAGCACGCGCGGGCATCACAGCACGCGGCATCATCGGGCCGCGCCGCCTAACGCGACGATGTCGCCGCATCGCCGTGGTCCTCTGTGCCAGACGCCTGGGTCGATGTGCCGTTGGGCAGGTTAGAGCAGTACCAACGGCACATCGACCCAGTCACGTCAGGGTCACGTCATGGTCACGTCATGGTCACGTCATGGTCACGTCAGCGTGGCGGGCGCGGGGGAGCATCGGGGAGGGGGATCGCGGGCACCGGGCGGCCGCAGGATGGGTGAGGGGGGCTAGGGGGCGGGTTTGGGTTCGTTGGGGTCTTCGGGGACGCGGCAGGAGTTCTCCAGGTACAGCGCGGCGCAGCCGAGCAGGACGGCGGCGACGAACGTGATCACCGCGGTGAGCGCGTCCTCGCGCGGCACGCTGGCGCTCAGCGAGCCGGCCAGGTAGAAGTCGAAGCCCGCCGCGAACCCGGCGATGATGGCCGCCGCTACCGCGCTGGCCTTAGCCAGCGCCACCATCCGCGACACGAACAGCGGCGCGGGCGGCTTGAGGTCGCGTGCTCCCTGGCCGCTGCCGCGTGCTCCCTGGCCGCTGCCGCGTGCTCCCTGGCCGCTGCCGCGGCGGGGGCCCGCGATCCGCGCCCTCAGGTCCCGGCCGGTCCACGCCTCGGCCACCGCGGCGATCAGCAGCGCGGGCACGCCGGTCCAGGGCAGCGGGGGCAGCTTCGCGTACACCGCGCGGAGCAGCACCCAGCCCGCCGCCGCGCAGACCACGGCGATGATGACGAGCGTGGAGATCCTGGTCGGCTTCACGGCGCCGCCAGGGTCAGATCAGGCTGGCGCCGGACGCCGTCCCGGCCGAGGCCGGCCAGCAACGCGGCGACGGACCCGCGGCCGGGCAGGCGGGCCGCCGGGTCGAGGTCGTGCCAGGGCGCGAGGACGAAGGCCCGCTCGTACGCGCGGGGGTGGGGCAGGGTGAGCACGGGGTCGTCGCTGATCTGCTCGTCGTAGCCGATGATGTCGATGTCGAGGGTACGCGGGCCGAAGCGCTCGGCTCGTATCCGGCCGAAGCCGGCCTCGATGCGCTGGGTCGCCGCGAGCAGGTCCTCCGGGGTCAGGCCGGTCGCGACGATCAGCACCGCGTTCAGGTAGTCGGGCTGGGCCGGGCCGCCGACCGGGGCGGTCTCGTAGACGGGTGAGACGGCCAGCACGTCAGTCTCCGGCAGGCCGCTGATGGCGTGCACGCATCCTTGCAGGGTACCCAGCCGGTCGCCCAGGTTGCTCCCCACGGATAGCACCACGCGGTGCTTAGAGGTCACTGGCTCCCCCGCCAGGCGGCCGCGACCAGGACCGCGTCCGCGTTGGGCGGAACCACGTGCACGCGCACGCACCAGGCGCCGGCCGCGGCGGCCAGCGCCGTGACCGCCACCGTGGCCTGGTCCCGGTCGGCCAGGGTCCTGGGCGTGCCGTCGGGTCCCGCCAGCAGCTTGCCGAGGAAACCCTTCCGCGACGCCCCGACCAGGACCGGGAACGTGCCGCTGGCTAGCGTGCCCAGCTCGGCCAGGCGGGCCAGCAGCGGCCAGTTGTGCTCGGGTCGCTTGCCGAAGCCGAGGCCCGGGTCGAGCACGATGCGCCCGGGGTCCACCCCGGCGTGCACCACCGCGTCCACCCGCTTGGCCAGCTCGTCGCGGACCTCGGTCACCACGTCGGCGTAGACCGCGCGGGCGTACATGTCCTGGCTGTACCCGCGCCAGTGCACCACCACGTACCCGACCCCGGCCGCCGCGACCAGGCGGGGCATGTCCGGGTCGGCCAGGCCGCCGCTCACGTCGTTGACCAGCTGCGCCCCGGCCTCCAGCGCGAACTCGGCCACCCGCGCCCGCATCGTGTCGATGGAGACCGTCAGCCCGGCCCGGACCAGCTCGGTGACCACCGGCCCGATCCGGCGCAGTTCTTCCGCCTCGTCGATGCGCTGGGCCCCGGGCCGGGTGGACTCGCCGCCCACGTCGACGATGTCCGCGCCCTGCGCGGCCAGGTCCAGGCCGTGTGCGATGGCCGCGTCCGCCCCGTACCACTGGCCGCCGTCGGAGAACGAGTCGGGCGTGACGTTCACCACGCCCATCACCAGGCAGCGGTCCTTGCCGGGGAGCTCCGTCACGGGCGCAGTTTACGCCCGATCTCGCCCAGGCCGAGCTTGCGCGCGATCCGGCGCAGCTCCAGCCGCGGCCAGATCAGGAACGCTTCCGCCTCGAGCGCGGCCAGCGCGATCCTGGGCGCGTCCTTGGTGCTGGGGAAGACGAAAAAGCGCGGCTGCCAGACCGGGCAGAACTTGGCGTTGAACTTGTACAGCGACTCGATCTGGAACCACTTGGACATGAAGATGAGCACCGACCGCCAGGCCCGCAGCACCGGGCCGGCGCCGATCCGCTCGCCGCGCTCGAGCGCGGCCCGGAACACGGCGAAGTTCAGCGAGATGCGCTTGACGCCGAGCGCCGGGGCGGCCTTGATGGTCTCCACGATCAGGAAGTCGTTCAGCCCGGGCTGGGCGGCCTTGTCCCGCCGCATCAGGTCGAGGGACAGGCCGTCGGGGCCCCACGGGACGAGCTGCAGCACGGCGCGGACGGCGCCGTCCTCGGTCGCGGTGGCGAGCACGCACTCCTCGTCGCCGTGCGTGCCGATCCGGCCGAGCGCCATCGAGAAGCCGCGCTCGGTCTGGCTGCCGCGCCAGGAGTCGGCGGCCTTGACGATGGCGTCGAGCTCGGCCTGCGGTATGTCGCCCACCCGGCGGACCTCGGCCACGTAGCCGTGCTTGGCCACCCGGTTGACCATCTGCCTGACGTTCCGCATCGGCCGCCCGGACAGGCTGAAGTCGGCCGTGTTGACGATGGCCTCGTCGCCGAGCTCGAGCGCGGTCAGGCCGCCCTCGCGGCACCACACCTCGGCGCCGAGCTCGCTGCAGCCCATCACGGCCGGCGCCCAGGCGTGCCGCGCCGCCTCGTCCAGGAACGGGCCGATCGCGCCGGGCCAGGCCTCCGGATCGCCGATCGGGTCGCCGCTGGCCAGCATCACGCCGGACACCACGCGGTAGCAGACGGCGGCCTTGCCGGTCGGCGACCAGATCACGCTCTTGTCGTCGCGCAGCGCGAAGTAGCCGAGCGAGTCCCGGTCTCCCTGCTTGCCCAGCAGTTCCCTGATCCGGTCGGCGTCGGCGCGGCCCAGTCGGGCGCGCGGCTCGGCCGGCCGCAGGAACAGGTACGCGGTGACCAGCAGGGTGAAGATGCCCAGCGCGCTGGTGAGGAGGTTGAACAGGTCGCCGCGGGTCTCCGGCGCCCACAGCACCGGGCCGGACACCCCGACCAGGCCGTAGATGACCTCCTGCACCCGCTGGCCGAACGAGTAGTCCTCGGCCAGGCCCCGGGCCAGCAGGATGTAGGTCAGGCCGATGGCGACGTCGGCCACGATCAGGCCGCCGAGCACCCACAGCGCCCGCCACCTGGTGCGCGGGTCACCCTCGGCGTAGAACTCGTCCCTGAAGTAGAGCAGCGCGATGAGCAGGACGAGCGAGATCACCGCGGTGACGATCCGCTGCGTGTGGATGAAGTGGATGGCGATGTCGAACGCGAGCAGCGCGGCCACCGCCTGCCAGGCGCGCCGCTTGCGGCGGCGCAGGCCGTGGGCCAGCATCAGCAGCGTCAGCCCGATCAGCACGTCGGCGCTGCGGGTGACGTCGGTCAGCGTGCCCGGGATCATGGAGTTGATCCGGTGCAGCCGGTTGACCAGGTCGGGCCGCAGGATGCTGAGGATGTCGGCCAGGCCGATCAGGAAGGTCAGCAGGGCCGCGGTGCCGGGCACCCAGCGGCGCTGGCGGGCACGATCGGCCGACGGCTGCTGACCGCCAGCCCTGGAATCGTCCGCCCGGTTCGCGTCGTCGCTGGCGCTCATCTCGGCTGCTTTCTTGTCAGGCCCTAGAGCACGTCTGATCAGCGTAGTCACCGCGCCGCCTCGCGTCCTGGTCTCACGGTACCTCCCAAGCGCACATCGGGACAGAGTCACGACCGGCACAGGAAATACAGGAAGTGCCCAACCGAGTAGACGCCGCGCAGGGCGGATTAGTTCAGTGCTTGCCTAGATTCGGTGCTTGCCGTAGCTTGCTTCAACTCAGCGCCGGCCGTAGATCAGGCTCATCGCCTCGGCGCGGGTGACGTCGCTGTCGCGGAAGGCACCGCGCACCGCCGAAGTCACCGTGCGCGCGCCCGGCTTGCGCACCCCGCGCATGGTCATGCACAGGTGCTCGGCCTCGATCACCACCACCACGCCGCGCGGATCCAGCGTTTCCGCCAGGGCGTCGGCGATCTGGCTGGTCATCCGCTCCTGCACCTGCGGCCGCCGGGCGTACACGTCGACCAGCCTGGCCAGCTTGGACAGCCCGGTGATCTGGCCCTTCACGTTCGGGATGTAGCCGATGTGGGCCACGCCGATGAACGGGACCAGGTGATGTTCGCACGTCCCGTACACCTCGATGTCGCGGACGATGACCATCTCGTCGTGGTCCGCGTCGAAGACCGTGGTGAGCACGTCCTGCGGGCTCTGCCGCAGCCCGGCGAACTGCTCGGCGTAGGCCCGCGCGACCCGCGCCGGGGTGTCGCGCAGACCGTCCCGCTCCGGGTCCTCGCCGATCGCGAGCAGGATCTCCCTGACCGCGCGCTCGATGCGCGGCAGGTCGAACTCGCCCCCGCCGGGTCCGGCGGCCTTGCCGTCCTGCGTCATTCGGTGTCGCTGGGCTCGGTGTCGCTGGGGGTGAAGCCGAACGACTGGCCGTTGGCGGGCAGCGCCATGTTGCCGTTGCCTGCGTTGCCGTCCGCCGCGGCCAGGGCGAGCTCCTTGGGCGAGAGCACCGGCGGGCGGTCCGAGGGCACCCGCTTGCCGTGGCCGGTGTACGAGCCGCGGACCGGCCGCTTCTCCACCGTGGCGAAGATCTCGAGCACCTCGGTCCTGGCCACGGTCTCCTTGTCCAGCAGCCGGAGCACCAGCGCGTCGAGCACGTCGCGGTACTGGACCAGGACCTCCCACGCCTCGTCGTGCGCCGACTCGATCAGCCGGTGGATCTCCTCGTCGATCGAGGAGGCGATCTCGTCGGAGTAGTCCCGGCTGTGCGACATGTCCCGGCCCAGGAACGGCTCGCCGTCGCCGTTGCCGAACTTGCGCGCGCCCAGCCGCTCGCTCATGCCGTACTCGGTGATCATGCCGCGGGCGATCTGGGTGGCCTTCTCGATGTCGTTGGCCGCGCCGGTGGTCGGCTCGTGGAAGATCAGCTCCTCGGCCGTGCGCCCGCCGAGCAGCATGGCCAGCTGGTCGAGCATCTCGGCCCGGGTGACCAGGAACTTGTCCTCGGTCGGCAGCGCGCTGGTGTAGCCGAGCGCCCGGCCGCGCGGGATGATCGTCACCTTGTGCACCGGGTCGGCGTGCGGCATCGCGTGGCCCACCAGGGCGTGGCCGCCCTCGTGGTAGGCGATGACCTTGCGCTCCTTCTCGGACAGCAGCACGCTCTTGCGCTCCGGGCCGGCCATGACCCGGTCGATGGCCTCCTCGAGCGCGTCCATGGTGATCTGCTTGCCGTTGGCCCGCGCGGTCAGCAGCGCGCCCTCGTTGATCACGTTGGCCAGGTCGGCGCCGGTGAACCCGGGGGTCCGCCGGGCGATGATGTCGAGGTCGGCGTCGGGCGCGATGGGCTTGCCGCGGGCGTGCACCTTGAGGATGCCCTTGCGGCCGGCCAGGTCGGGCTGGGCCACCACGATCTGGCGGTCGAAGCGGCCGGGACGCAGCAGCGCGGGGTCGAGGATGTCGGGCCGGTTGGTGGCCGCGATCACGATCACGCCGCCCTTGGTGTCGAAGCCGTCCAGCTCGACCAGCATCTGGTTCAGCGTCTGCTCGCGCTCGTCGTGGCCGCCGCCGAGGCCCGCGCCGCGGTGCCGGCCCACGGCGTCGATCTCGTCCACGAACACGATCGCCGGGGCGTTGGCCTTGGCCTGCTCGAACAGGTCACGGACCCGGGACGCGCCGACGCCGACGAACATCTCCACGAAGTCAGAACCGGAGATCGAGTAGAACGGCACGCCGGCCTCGCCGGCCACCGCCCGGGCGAGCAGGGTCTTGCCGGTACCCGGCGGGCCGTAGAGCAGCACGCCCTTGGGGATCTTGGCCCCGATGGCCTGGAACTTGGCCGGGCTCTGCAGGAACTCCTTGATCTCCTGCAGTTCCTCGATGGCCTCGTCCGCGCCGGCCACGTCGGCGAACGTCGTCTTCGGCGTGTCCTTGGTGATCAGCTTCGCCTTGGACTTGCCGAAGTTCATCACCCGGGAGCCGCCACCTTGCATCTGCGACAGCATGAAGAAGAACAACAGGAAGATGACCAGGTAAATCAGCGCGGTCGGAATCAGGTCGAGCAGCGCGTTGCTCTTCGGGATGTTGACGTTGTAGCCATCCTTCAGGGTCCCCTTGTCGACCTGCTGCTGCAGTTTGTTCTGCAGCTGCAGGCCCTGGCCGGAGACCCAGGAAGACTCGAGTTTCTGCCCGCTCGTGGTCGTGATCTGGATCGTCTGGTTCTTGTCGACGATCAGAGCGCTCTTGACCTTGCCCTGGTCGATGGCCGTGACGATCTGGGAGGTATCAACTTGCTTGTACGAGCTCCCGGAATTGGCATAGTCGAGCACGAAAAGCAACAGCAGCACCGCTACGGCGATTAGCAGCAGCGGTGCCTTGAAAAAGCGCCTTAGCTCCATCGATGAGCGGCCCCGTCGGCCCGGGGCCGTTCCCTCCTGACCAGCCTCACACTCCCGTCGACCGCCGGCGGGATGGCCATCCTTCAAAGCTCTGACGGTACACCGCTTGGTGCAACGCCTGGAAAGTCAACGTTCCCCTTGGGGGATTGTGTTCCCCTAGCCCCCGCCGTACACCGCAGGCGCGAGCGTCCCGATGAATGGCAGGTTGCGGTACCGCTGAGCATAGTCAAGGCCGTACCCCACGACGAACTCATCGCCGATGTCGAACCCCGTGTACCTGACATCCACGTGCATCTGCGCCGAGCCCGGCTTGCGCAGCATGGCGCAGACGGCCAGCGACGCGGGCCCGCGCGACCGCAGGTTGCCGGCCAGCCAGGACAGCGTGAGCCCGGAGTCCACGATGTCCTCCACGATCAGCACGTGGCGGCCGGTGATGTCGGTGTCCAGGTCCTTGAGGATGCGGACCACGCCGGAGGACTTGGTGCCCGAGCCGTAGGACGAGATCGCCATCCAGTCCATCTGCACCGGCAGGTGCATGGCGCGGGCCAGGTCGGCCATGACCATGACGGCGCCCTTGAGCACGCCGACGAGCAGCAGGTCCCGGCCGGCGTAGTCGGCGTCGATCTGGGCCGCGAGCTCGCCGGTGCGCGCCTGCAGCTGCTCGGCGGTGATCAGCACCTGCTTCAGCTCGTCGCCCATGTCACGTTCGTCCAACGGGTCTCCCCCCGTCCGTCGGCAACACTGCCGTGAACCACACCTTGCCATCGCGGCGGCGGGCTCGCACCCCGCCCGGCAGGTCGACCCAGCGCTGCCCGCGCCACGCGGTGACCAGGGCATCGACCCCGTCCACGTGGCCGGCCGTGAGCGCCCCGTGCGGGCAGCCCGCCATGATCGCCGCGTCACGCAGCACCCGGGCCCTGATGGCCTGGGGCAGCGCGGCCAGCCAGCTGGCGTCGAGGCCGGCCGGATCCGAGGCGCTGGCGCGGAGGTGTCCGCTTTCGGCGAACGCCAGGTCGTCGAGGCACTCGGAGTCGGCGCGCAGCTGGGCCGCGGTCCGGGCCAGTGCCTCGGCCACCCCCGGGCCGAGGGCCTGCTCGAGCGCGGGCAGCGCCTGGTGGCGGACCCGGGCCCTCGTGAACCGGAAATCGGCGTTGTGCGGGTCCTGCCAGGGCACCAGGCCCAGCTCGGCGCTGGCCGCGGCGGTGGTGCCGCGGCGCACCGCCAGCAGCGGCCTGCGGTAACGGCCGCGCCGGGCGGGCATCCCGGCCAGCGACCGGCCGCCCGACCCGCGGGCCAGCCCGAGCAGGACGGTCTCCGCCTGGTCGTCGAGGGTATGCCCGAGCAGGACCGCGACGGCGCCGTGCGCCGCGGCAGCCTCGTCG
>DAIOWL010000189.1:0-4694 GCA_036758545.1 Streptosporangiaceae bacterium
AGGCCGATACAGCAGCAAAATACAGCAACGCCCCCTGACAACAACAAGCACGAGCTGCCGCCCACGCCCTGCGTTAGCTGGGACAGCGGACAAACGCCCAGTAGTGCCGCTAGTTCGGGATGAAGAGGCCACGCGACGGGATGACCCGTGCAACCATCGCACACGTGGCCGCGTCGAACTGGCATGAGGCTGAGCTGGAAGTCCCGAATCACGGCTCTTGCGGCCGTCATGACAGTGACAGCCGTCGGCGCCGGGGTGACAGGCTGCGCGTCGCGCGGGCCACAGGTCACAACGGCTGCCCCGCCCACCGTGGTATGCGGCACCGTGCTGAGCGACAGTGCGGCCGGTCCTGTCGTGTTCGATGCGACGCGCCGACTGCCGACCCTCAAGTACCTCACGGTCGGCGACGTGCTGATGTTTCGTGTCTCCCGCGGATGCGTTGAGGGGGCGCACGTCACCTGGATTCCATCCTCGGCAGCGCATCTGGTCAAGGCCGCCTACGCGAGGGATGGGCATATGGCCGCGGTGGTGTTGAAGCCGAGCGGACCGCACGCGTCGTTCCGGCTGACCGGGACGCTAAACGGCAGGGTGGTTGCGTCGGTCACGGTGAAGCTCGCATCGTAGGTGTGCGACAGCCTGCAGCGGCGGCCCTCACGGCGGTACGGGAAGCTGCGGCTGTTGCCAATACTGCTGCCACGCCGCTGGACAACACCGGTCCCGGATGGACACCTGTGGAATGTCGGCCCAGCACACGGATCGCAACAGACGGTCCTGAACGACTTGCCTCAGCCTACGGATCAGAAGGTTGGGGGTTCGAGTCCCTCCGAGCGCGCCAATGTATCCGCAGGTCAAAGCCTTATTGCCAGGAATCGTGAAGAGTCCGGCTCTTCGTCCTAGAGCCTGCCGTCTCACGATTCCTCACAGTCCTAAGCGATCTTGTGAATCTTAGCGAGTGCGGCCTGGCCCCGTTGCAGGTCTTCCCCGCTCGCGTGGACGTAGGTCTTCTGCGTGAACGCCGAGTCGTAGTGACCGGCCCACTTGCTGATGATGGAGATCGGCACGACGGCGTATGGCCAGACGGACATCTTATTGAAGTTGCCTCGCCGCAGCGGGCCGCCCTTGGCGCCGGGGAAGACCAGCGCGCCCGCCGAGAAGCATCACGACGGCGGCGGTCGCGCGGCGCCGGTGAACGGTGAGAAGGATGCGAGGTAGTCCCTCGCCCCAGAGGCGAATTCCCACGTCATGATACGGAATCAGGAGTCGTCGGAGCGCGGGCCGACAGTTAGAGCGGCGGTTGGGTTAGCCGAAGCGAGCTTGAGGAACGCGGCGGCGCGACCGAAAGTCTCCCCGATAGTGTGACCGGCGAGCCGGGCCTGGTAAGCCCGGTACCGCGTTATCTCCCACCCCCGCCCGCGCGGGGGGAGCGATGCCAGCGCTGGTTCCGGCAGGGATTTCCACCGCCAGGCCGCGGCGCCATTGCCGGTACCGGGAGGGCCATGCCTGGGCTGGATGAACTCGGCGGGATCGGCGTGATAACCCATCCGGTTACGCACGAACCGCAACCCGGCCAGGGTTCCCTCCACCGCCTGCCGCGCTGTTGGGTCCTGGGCCCTCATGACCGCTTCGTAGGCCCGGTGGTGATACCGCACCAGGGTGGCATCGACGAGGGTGACCCGCCATACGGCGTCGCTGATCATCTCGAAGCCGCGCGCCTGGTCTGGTGGCTGCTCCCAGCCAAACCGCTGTACAGCGTCACGCATGGCGGCGACAGACCAGTCCAGCGCGCTCGCCTCGGCCTGCGGGTTTCCGGTGTGCTCCTGGTTCCAGGCGACCCGGCAGGCAGCAGAGCAGAACCGGGCGTGCTCGCGGCGTGGCGTGAACACGATGCCGCACTGCTCACAGGTCCGGGTATCGGCCACTTGCCTATGCTACGCACGCCACATGCGCACGCAAGCATGCCGATGCTGCGCATACCGTGCGCGCACGCAGGCCTAACGTGACGCCGCGGTATGAGACGAGCAGCAGGTAGATCCCTCAGGGGGACGATGACTGGTCGGCTACGCGCGGCGATCGGGCCTGGTCAGGAGCGGTATGGCACCACCCCCGAAACCGGGCAGCGACACAATCAGTAACCGCACCTCAGGGACGCTGAACGATTGAAGTTAAAGATCGCGCGGCCGGGTGCGGCTGACCGCTCGCCTGGTTACTTCGCGGGGGCGGGGTGGCCGATCCGGTAGACCTCGTAGATGCCCCAGCCGATGGCGGCCAGGATGACCAGGAAGCACACGGCGGCGATGATCATGCCCGCCAGGCTGCCGCCGACGACGGCCTCGGAGTCGGCGCCCGCGGTCCGGGTTTTCGGACCCCGGGACAGCGAGAGCAGGCCGACGGCGAATATCGCGGGGAGGCCCGCCCCGGCCAGCAGGCCGAAGACCACGATCTTCCACAAGGCGCTCAGGTTGATCAAGGACATCGTATGCTTCCCTTGCCGTTCAGGCCGCCGCTATCGGCTGGGGTTCGACCGGAGTGGCGAGTTCGGTCCACTCGTCGTTCACGTTGGTGTGGTTCACCTTGGAGGCGCGGGACTTGACGTAGATCGCCGCCGATACCGCGATAAGGATGAGGAGATCGACGATCACGCCCGCGGTGCCGCCGACGGCGGAGGCGAGTCCGTACGCGGCGGCCCCGACGATCCCGGCGGCAGGGAGGGTGAGGGCCCAGGCGGAAACCGTCCGCCCGGCTACGTTCCAGCGGACCTCGGTGCCCTTCTTGCCGAGCCCGGCGCCGACGATCGACCCGGTCGCGACGTGGGTGGTGGACAGCGCGTAGCCGAAGCTGGCCGACAGCAGGATAACCGCGGCAGAGGAGGACTGAGCCGCCATGCCCTGCGGCGACTCGATCTTCACCAGGCCCTTGCCCAGGGTGCGGATCACCCGCCAGCCGCCGACGTAGGTGCCGAGGCTGATGGCCAGCGCACAGGTCAGGATCACCCAGAACGGCGCGGTCGCGTTGGCGTGCAGCGTGCCGTTCGCGATCAGGGCCAGCGTGATGACGCCCATCGTCTTCTGTGCGTCGTTCGTGCCGTGCGCCAGGGACACCATGGAGGCCGAGCCGATCTGCCCGATCCGGAAGCCGTGGTTGCGGCCCCCGGAGGTGAGGTTACGGCTGATCCGGTAGAGGAGCCAGGTGCCGGTCGCGGCGATCAGCACCGCGATGACCGGCGCCAGCAGGGCAGGGAGGATGACCTTGGCGACCAGGCTTTGCCACTTGACCGCGTGGGCGCCCGCGGCGGCCAGCATCGCGCCGATCACCCCGCCGATCAGCGCCTGCGACGAGCTCGACGGGATCCCGAAGAACCAGGTGAGCAGGTTCCATACGATCGCGCCGGTCAGGCCGGCGGCCACCACGGTGAGCGTCACCAGCTTGGTGTCTACTAGACCGCTGGCGATCGTGGCCGCGACGGCCAGGGACAGGAACGCCCCGATCAGGTTGAGCACTCCGGACAGGGCGACCGCGATCCGCGGCCTCAGCGCGCCGGTGGCGATCGTGGTAGCCATCGCGTTGCCCGTGTCATGGAACCCGTTGGTGAAGTCGAAGGCGAGAGCCGTTACCACCACGAGGCCTAGTACTACGTCGTTGCCCACCTTTTCAGAGTCGCGACCGGCAAACTCGGTGTCGAGACTCGGGAAACAACGGTCAGCCGATATTCGCCTGCGGTTTGATCTCCGTTCATCTTTTGGACATCTTATTGACGGTTGGCGGCAACCTGGCTACGAGACGCCAAGCGCCTGGGATGTTCTGAACAGGGAAAGGGCCTTCGGCAAGTAATCGCTGCACGGCCGCCCGTTCAGGTGCCGTTCTCGGCCTTGCCGTCCGACTCGATCATCCGGCGGTCCATTACGACGCGGATAACCTCGATCGTGGGCGTGCCTGCGTCCAGATCAAGGCGGCACCGCTGCGATGGACCAGCTGACCTGAAAACGGTGATTCATCGCGATGACTGTCCAGGCGCGGCAGTCATCTCGTCGATCCCCGATCGTCCATCTCGCCGCGCCGGACAGCTGACCAAAGGACCAGCGAGGCTTACATCGCAGCGCCGGTGCGACTTGCCGCCCTTCCACGCGCTCGCCGCACGACGGACTCTCGCGGGTTGCACGAGGCACACAGCAGCCGCGAGAACCAGCACGACCAGCCGGGCCAAGGGGATCGCCAGGCACACGCCGAAGATGACGAGCAGCCATCCCGGCATGGCCGCCATCAGGCTCCGCACGACCTTACGGACAACGATCACAAGCTGGTACTCGCCGACGCGGTATCTGACAGTGAGTCTCCGTTGGCGGCTTCGGCCCGCGGCACGCCGTTCTTCGCATCGAGAGGGCATGAGCCTTCGGGGCTGTCCGCGTCCGGGCAGGAAGACAGCCCGAGGTGCTCCTCGTATGCGGCCACGGCCGCCGCCAGCACGTATGACCCGCGGAGCCGTTGAAGCTGGGCCGGGACATCAACGAAGTCCAGATACGGATTATCGCCGCAGCTGGGGCAGATCAGCTCATACGCGTCGGTATAGCCGCCTTCCATCCGGCCGTCGACGATACGGACCGGGCGCCGCCGCACGAACGCCGTCCTGCCGTGCCCAGGCTGGCCGGGCAGCGGGAACCTCAGGAAGACCTGAGCGCCGATACGCAGCCAGGAGTCAC
>DAIOWL010000189.1:4794-9751 GCA_036758545.1 Streptosporangiaceae bacterium
CCGGGCAGCGGGAACCTCAGGAAGACCTGAGCGCCGATACGCAGCCAGGAGTCACGGGGATTGCACGGGGGCGGTGAAGAGACCGCGCCGGTATCAACAGCCGACCGGGTACCGATGTCCGAGGTCGGGGGACTGCTCATTCTGCTCACCGCCTGTCGCCTAGCTCACCGGCTTTGGCGGTGAGGTACTGCTGCTGCCGAGGGCTAGAGCAGCAGTATCACTTATCACTAACTGATAACTCTGCGGCATAGCGGAGCGAATGTCCAGCTACGGGAAAGTTAGTGTTTCCTGAGTTTTCCCTGGCCTGACGCCAAGTAACAGGACGGGCACCGGTCAGGAACCAAGCGCGCTTGCACAACAGTGATCCAATGACCTGTTAGCCAAGGAAGCGTAACGCAAAGTCACGAGCGGTCGGAGCCGGCGCGGCAGGGGAGGCGGCGTGGCTGACTCATGGCACGCATCACTGCGGTGTGGCCGTATTCGGCCCGGCCGCCTAGCTCATCCTCGCTGGGTGATTCCCGGACAGCCGTGGCTCAGCCATCCTGTGGGGATGAGCGCTGCGGTCCCTGCAACGTGCAGGCAGTCGTCAGTATGTACCGGCATGTGCACTGAGCGGGGGATCGAATGATTATCTTGTTTCTACTCCTGGTGATCGCGGCCATCGCGCTGGGCGTCCTGGGCGTCGTGGTGCATGGTCTGCTGTACCTGCTTTTTACCGGCGTCGGCGTGCTCATCATCGCCTTCTTCCTCGGCGCCATGTGGATGCGACACAGAACCGCCAGGAAGCATCGCCGTCGGTAAGGGTGTCTGGCGGCGTCGCATGCGATCGCTGCGCGAGCCTTCGGCATGACGGCCGCACGCTACCCGAACTTGTCTACCTCGAGGCGCGGCGCTTGCGTAAGCGAGCAGGATGTCCAGCTCGCGGCGGCCGCGTGCAGAGCCGTCCCATGGCCGGGGTCGCACGTCATCGGCTTACCCAGCCCCGGACGTGGCGATGACCAGTCAGGGCTCGACGATGTTGAAGCCCGGGTTGCCGGGTTGCAGGACGCTGAACAGCGAGGCGAGCTGGCTCTCGTCGCCGCTAGTGGTGAGCCCGTTGCTGCGGGCGGCGTCCATGTTGCCCCCGGCCAGGGCGATCAGGGCCCTCGCCGGTACGGTGAGCGTGAGGCTGACCGGCTTGTCGCTGTCCTTGACGTAGGTCATGACCCCGTTGTGCAACGTGGTGCGGTACGACGCGCCGTGGTCGGGCAGGTCCCAGCGGATGGCCAGGTCCAGGTCCCAGGCCTTAGGCCCGTCGACCTGGATGGCCAGGGCGTCGAACAGCATCTCCGGGCTGAGGTGGGCGACGATGTCCGCCGACGCGGTCGCGGTCGGGGTGCCGAAGTTGCCGGTGCGCAGTTCCATGGCGGCGGACAGGAACTCACAGCGCCAGGTGCCGTTCTCAGCGCCGTAGCCGAGCTGCTCGAACACGTCGGCCAGCAGGGCCTTGGCCTCGGCGTGGCCCGGTTCGGCGAACACCACGTGGTCGAGGACCTCGGCGGCCCAGCGCAGGTCGCCGTCGGTAAAGCAGCGGCGGGCCTTGGCCACCACCTCGTCCGCGCCGCCCATGAACTCCACGTACCGCCTGGCCTTCTCCTGCGGCGGGTGCTGCCACAGCCGGGCCGGGTTGCCGTCGTACCAGCCCAGGTAGCGCTGGTAGATGGCCTTGACGTTGTGGCTGACCGAGCCGTAATAGCCGTGGGTGTGCCAGGCCTGCTCCAGGGCCGGGGGCAGCTCGATCATCTCGGCGATCTCGGGTCCGGTGTACCCCTCGTTCAGCATCCGCAGCGTCTGGTCGTGCAGGTAGGCGTACAGATCACGCTGCACCGACAGGAACTCGATGATGTTCGGTGTGCCCCAGGTCGGCCAGTGGTGGGACGCGAAGACCACGTCGGACTGGCCGGCGAACATCTCAATAGCCTCGGTCAGGTAGTGCGCCCACACGTGCGGGTCGCGGACCAGGGCACCGCGCAGCGTCAGCAGGTTGTGCAGGTTGTGGGTGGCGTTCTCGGCCATGCACAGCGCCCGGCGGCCGGGGAAGTAAAAGTGCATCTCGGCCGGGGCCTCGGTGCCCGGGGCCATCTGGAAGACCATCCGCACGCCGTCCACGGTCAGCTCCTGGCCCGTGGTCGTAATGGTCACGGTCGGATCGATCAGCGTGACCGTGCCGGTCGAGGTGGTCTGGCCCAGCCCGGCTCCCACCCCGCCCTTCGGGCCGCGGGGCAGCGCGGCGCCGTACATGTATCCCGCCCGGCGGGCCATCGCCGTCCCGGCGTAGACGTTCTCTGCGATCGCGTGCTCGACGAAGCCCTCGGGCGCGATGATCTGCACCCGGCCCGCGTTGACATCTTCCTGGGACACCACTCCCTTCACCCCGCCGAAGTGATCGATGTGGCTGTGGGTGTGGATCACCGCGACCACCGGCCGGTCGCCGCGGTGCTTGCGGTACAGCGCTAGCGCTGCGGCCGCGGTCTCGGTCGAGATCAGCGGGTCGATGACGATGATCCCGGTGTCGCCTTCGACCACGCTCATGTTGGACAGGTCGTAGCCGCGGACCTGGTAGATCCCGTCGGTCACCTCGAACAGGCCCTGCCGGGCCACCAGGGTGGACTGGCGCCACAGGCTTGGATGAACCGTCTCCGGCGCCTCCCCGGCCAGGAAGCTGGTGTAGGACCCGTTGTCCCAGACCACCTCGCCCGCCTTGTTGCGGACAACCGGATCCCCGGCATCGATAAGCCCGCGGTCGGCAGCCTCGAAGTCAGCGGTATCCCCGAACGGCAGACCGGTACGGTCAGGCATTCCCAGCGGTCCCTTCATCACACGATCCGGCGTTTCCCGGATCCACCAAGTGCAGCTCTCGTCTCCTACAGCACAGTGCAGGACCCGCCTGGCGGGTTCACCCGTGAAGGATGAAAGAGCGGGCGTAGCTGCTGCCGCCCTACTTCGGTACGAGCTGGTAACTCGCCGGGACCAGGTCGACTCGCACGTCGAGCCCGTCCAGGCCCGCGACGTTGAGGTCACGCCGGAGCCGGGTGAGGCTGGGGGCAGGGTTCGGCCCGGTAGCCTCGATGAGTACCTCGTCGCCGGTGGCGGTGACGCCCACCACGGACCAGCCTGCGTCATTGGCCCACCGCTCGGCCACCGCCTGCACCTCGCTTTGCCGGACGGTGGTCTTGTCGATCCGGTCCGAGTTGATCTGCAGTGGGACGATCACCACGAGCAGCAGGGCGGCGATGACGGCGATGGCGCCGCCGTAGCCGGAGCTCACGGCGCCGAAGATCCGGTGGACCCGGTGGAAGGCCATGACCACGATGCCGCTGGCCAAGATCGCGGCGACGTTGGTGACGAACAGCAGCAAGGCGCCCAGGGACTGGTGGGGGGCGCCAGACTCCAGGGTCAGCCCGACCACGGCCAGCGGCGGCACCAGTGAGATAGCGATGGCCACGCCGGGCAAGGTGTCGGAGATATCGGACCGGGCCAGGGCAACCGAACCAACCGCCCCGGTCGCCAGGGCCGCCACCAGGTCTACGATCCGAGGGGTGACCCGGGCGGCTACCTGGCTGTTGGTGGCCGCCACCACCGGGTAGGGGACGAAGAGGCCCAGCAGCCACCCGATCGCCACCACGGCGGCCGCCCCGGCTACCACCAGCAGCACGCACCGGCGCAGGTTGGCCCCGTCTGCCAGCACGACGGCCAGCACGATCCCCAGGATCGGGGTCATCAGCGGGGCCACGATCATGGCCCCGATCACGGTGGCCGTCGAATCGCTGACCACCCCCGCAGACGCGATCACCGCCGCCAGCGGCAGCAGCAGCCAATAGCGGCTCAGGCGGCGGCCACGTTCCGGGCCCTCGAAGAACAACTGGTCGCGCATCCGCTGGATGTCGACTTCACTCAGGCCGCTCATCGATGCCATGCCCTCCTGCCGTTGCCCGCGATCAGGTCCCGCACCCTCCTGGCCGTGTTTGCCTCCGATCTGCTGGTGGCCGCCGGGGCCTTATCGCTCGGCCGTGATGGCCGGGACCGGGGCCGGGGCCGGGGCCGGGGGCCTAGCCGAGGCGGGTGACGGTCGGCGGTATCCAGCTGACGTCCAGGCCAGCCATGCAAGTACGCCACCCGCCAGCCGAACGGACGTAATCCGGTGTCATCCTCGCCGCCACCATGCCACGACCGTCCCAGGGTTCCTCCGCGCCCTGGATCACCCAGCGCGGGTGATCAGATGAGGACACGTAGGGCGGAGCCTGGGGTTACAGGAGGCTGCGATGAGGTTGCGATCGCATCGGCGGAACCTGGTGGTGTGGAGCCAGTCCGCAGGCTCAGCCGACAGGTTCGGCACCCGGCGGTTCACGCGCACCAGGCGGATCCGCAGGTGTATCCGTACCGGCACCCTGCTCGCGGTTGTCGGCCTGATGCTGCTGGCACGCGGCGGGCGGGCCCGGTGGTGGCTCCTGCTGGCCGGGGGCGTGCTCACGGTGGCCGGCTTCATGCTGCGCGGCGCCGCGAGCGGCATGGTCTTCCTCCCCGGACTCATGTGCCTGGCGTTCGCCCCGCTGGTCCCGGCCAGGGCTAAGACGGACCGCAGGCGCCGCTCCGAGCTCGAGCGTGAGCTGGGCGTCTACTCACACCCGGCGCAGCGGCGCCTCGCCATCCAGGCCATGGCCGCCCACGACCACCGGTTTCCGGTCACCGGCCGGCATTAACCGGCCGGTGCTAACTAGTCAACGCCGCCAGGGCCGCAGGGCCAGCTCTGTCGCCTGCCGCACCTGTGCCCGGAGCTGGGCCGGTTCCAGGGTGACGTGATCGGCCGCGTCGTCGTGGTCCATGAGTGCGGTAAGTGCGCCGCTGACCGCTCCGGTGAAGGCGCCGGCCAGGGCCGCGGCGCCGACCCGGTCCAGTTCGCCGGGGAAGGCGGCGTGCA
>DAIOWL010000190.1:0-9748 GCA_036758545.1 Streptosporangiaceae bacterium
GGCAGGTCCCTGCGGATGGACGCGATCCCGACCTGGGCGCAGTCCCGGTGCTTGCCGTTGACGTAGGCGCGGCTGCCCGGGTCGCCGCCGACCAGGACGGTGCCCAGACCGGGCACGGTACCGCGCGCGGTCAGGGCCGTCACGTGCTGGGTGAGTTCGGCCCGGATCTGTCCGGCGAGGGCCTTGCCGTCAAGCACTTGTGCGGTCACGCCGGTCCCCTTAGTGGTAGAAGTGCCGTACGCCGGTGAAGTACAGCGGGATACCCGCGGCCTCGGCGGCCGCGATGACCAGGTGGTCGCGGATCGAGCCGCCGGGTTCGGCCACGGCGCGCACCCCGGCCTGGGCCAGGATCTCGAAGCCGTCGGGGAACGGGAAGTACGCGTCGCTGGCGGCGACCGACCCCGCGACCCGGTCACCGGCCCGCTGCACCGCCAGGCGGGCCGAATCCACCCGGTTGACCTGACCCATCCCGACCCCGACCGAGGCGCCGCCGGCGGCCAGCAAGATGGCATTGGATTTGACCGAACGGCAGGCCTTCCACGCGAACGCCAGGTCCGCGAGCACTCCGGGGTCGACCGGCTCGCCTGCTTTGAGCTGCCAGTTCGCCGGGTCGTCGCCCGGCTCATCCACCCGGTCGGCGGACTGCAGCAGCATCCCGCCGGTCACCGGGCGCATCTCTACTGATGCGGCGGCCGGCGGGGGGCAGCGCAGCAGGCGGACGTTCTTGCTCGCGGACAGGATGTCCAGGGCCTCGGCGTCGAACCCGGGCGCGATCACCACCTCGGTGAACACGTCCTTGATCTGCCGGGCCAGGGCCGCGGTCACCGGCCCGTTGGCCGCGATCACCCCGCCGAACGCCGAGACCGGGTCGCAGGCGTTCGCCTTGGCGTGCGCGTCGGCCAGGTCGGCGCCGATGGCGATCCCGCACGGGTTGGAGTGCTTGACGATCGCCACGCACGGCGCGGTGAAGTCGTACGCCGCGCGCCGGGCCGCGTCCGCGTCCACGAAGTTGTTGTAGGACATGGCCTTGCCGTGCAGGAGTTCGGCGGCCGCGATGCCATCGGCCGCGCCGG
Source organism: Streptosporangiaceae bacterium (assembly GCA_036758545.1). Classification (GTDB taxonomy): domain Bacteria; phylum Actinomycetota; class Actinomycetes; order Streptosporangiales; family Streptosporangiaceae; genus Palsa-504. The sequence continues at coordinate 1,074 of DAIOWL010000190.1, forward strand.
GCCGCGTGTACAGGGCGGCGCGCTGGTGCGGGTTCTCGCCGTAGCGGAGCACGTCGGCGCGTTGCCACAGGGCGCCGGCCACCCGGGGCCAGCCCGCCTCACGCGCGGTCTCGTCGGGTGCGTAGGCGGACGCGAACCAGGACGCCACCGCGATGTCGTAGGCGGCGGTGTGCGCGAACGCCTCGGCGGCCAGCGCGCGGCGCTGGTCCAGGGTGAAGCCGCCCGCGGCCAGCGCGGCCAGCACGTCGGCGTAGCGAGACGGGTCGGTGACGACGGTCACCGAGCCATGGTTCTTGGCCGCGGCCCGCACCATGGCCGGGCCGCCGATGTCGATCTGCTCCACGCACTGCTCCGGGGAGGCACCGGACGCCACCGTGGCCTCGAACGGGTACAGGTTCGAGACCAGCAGCTGGAACGGCTCGATCCGGAGCTCGGCCAATTGGGCCTCGTGCGCGGGGTTGGCGGTGTCGGCCAGCAGGCCCGCGTGCACCCGGGGGTGCAGCGTCTTGACCCGGCCGTCGAGGCACTCGGGGAAGCCGGTCAGATCCTCCACCGGAGTAACCGGAACCCCGGCGGCCGCGATCCGGGCCGCCGTGCTGCCGGTGGAGACGATCTCGACGCCGGCCGCGTGCAGCCCGGCCGCCAGCTCCTCGAGGCCGGTCTTGTCGTAGACGCTGATGAGCGCCCGCCTGATCGGAATCTGAGTCACGGTGTCTCCAAACACGGGCCGATCCTTACCTTCCGGCCGCGGACGGACCAGCCGTCCCTGACCATCGCGCCCACCGTGCCGGCCAGCAGCGCCCGCTCGGCCACCTTGATCCGCTCGTGCAGCGTCGCCTCGTCGTCATCGTCGGTCACCGGGACGCTGGCCTGCGCCACGATCGGTCCCGCGTCCACGCCCTCGTCGACGATGAAGACGGTGCAGCCGGTGACCTTGACCCCGTGCGCCAGCGCGTCCCGCACGCCGTGCGTCCCGGGAAACGACGGTAGCAGCGCCGGGTGCGTATTCAGGCAGCGGCCGCCGAAGACCTCGAGGAACTCCTTGCCGACCAGCTTCATGAAGCCAGCCAGGATGATCAGGTCCGGCTGGTAGCCGGCGCAGGTGCGGGCCAGCGCAGCGTCCCAGTCCTCGCGACTGGGGTAGTCGGGCAGGCGGAGGATGAACGAGGGAATCCCGGCCCGTTCGGCCCTATCCAGTGCGATGATCCCGGTACGGTCCGCGCCCACGGCCACCACCTGCGCCCCGTAGGTCTCGTCGCGGCACGCGTCGATCAGGGCCTGCAGGTTGGTCCCGGCCCCGGAGACGAGCACCACCAGCCTCGAGGTCACGCCGTAACCCTATGGCACGGGACCGGGAGGCCGGCCCAGTCAGTCGGCCCAGACAGTCGGCCCAGTCAGTCAGCAGAGAGGGCAGAATAGGAAACGATGGCCAGATATCAGCCGCAGGGCGGGCGCGGGGTGCAGCCCAGAGGGCAGCTGCCGCCTCGCCGGCCGCTGCCGCCGGCCGAGCCGCCGGTGCGCCAGCGGGCGCTGACGGCGCTGCTGCTGGGCGTGCTCAGCCTGATCGGGCTGGCGCTCGGGCTCGGTAACCTGCGCCGCGGCATCTTCGTGGCCGTCCTTACTCTGCTCTTCGCGGCGGCGGCGATCTGGCTCGGCGTGACCGCGAGCAAGATGGCGCGGCGCGGCGGTACGGCCCGGCCCCGCGGGGCGGTCGGCGGCGTGGTGTTGGGCAGCATCGGCCTCGTCTTCAGCGCGCTGTGGCTGCTCGTGCTGGCGGTGTTCTGGCCGCAGCTGAACACGTACTACACCTGCATGGGCGGGGCGAACACGGTGACCGCGCAGCAGCTGTGTCACGACCAGTTCACCAAGTCGGTGGGCAGCGAGCTCAGCGTGCTGCAAGACGGCCGGTTACGGGGTTACTCGTCGGCGGCCCAGGGGTTGACGTAGATCCGGTGCCCCTGGGCGTCGTCGGTCTCGTCGCGCTGGCCCGGGGGAAGGAGCGGGTCCGGGGGCGGTTGCGGGCCGGCCGGGACGGCCTCGCGGAGCCTGGACTGGGCGCGGCGCAAGATGAGCCAGTTCGCCCCGGCCGCAGATAGCGCGGCGGTGATGCCGAGCTCGAGGATCGCCACCAGGCCGACCTGGAAACCGGACGGGCCGACCGAGGCCAGACGGCCGTTGCCGAGCGGGCCGCCGGCGAACGCCGCCGCCAGCCCGGCCAGCAGGCCGGCCGCTGTTCCGGCGGCGAAGCCCCACAGCGGGGCCGCCTCGATCACCGGCGTCGGCGCGATCCGGACCGTGACCACGCCGGCGAAGATGCCGGCCAGGTACGGCAGGGCCAGCACCGCGATAGGCACCCAGCCGGGGCCGCCGGGCCGGGCACCGGCCGGCCCTATTCCCGTGGGCAGCGCCGCGAGCATCGGGAAGACCGGGACCGCGCCGAGGGCCGAACCGGTCGGGGCGACCACCGTGCCGGTGCCGAACGCGAAGCCGGGGCCGAGGGTATAGGCGACGGCCCAGATGATCGCGTTCGGGATGTAGGCGAGCTGGGCGAGGAGCAGCAGCGCGGCCCCGCCCATGCCCGGGGCGAGCGCGTCGCTGGCCGCCTTCACCTCGGGCAGGTGCACCGCGAGGGAGGCGCCGGCCAGCACCGCGCCGGCCGCGGTCAAGATGGCGGCCGAGCCGAGCATGCCCATGATGATCGAGCGCGGCCGGGCGGGCATCAGGCTGCCCAGCCGGGACCACGGCGCCAGCCCGCGCGCCGCGCCAAGCCCGCCCGCCACCAGGGCCAGCAGGAAGGCGGCGATCACCGCCTGCAGCAGCGAGGGCGCCGCGACGGGGGTGCCGCTGGCCACCGCCAGCGCGCCGGCCAGCAGTGCGTACGGAAACGCCAGCGCGATCGCGGCGTAGCCGACGTGACGCAGCCGGGTAACGGCGCCGGCCCGCACCACCCACCGCCCGGCCATGGCCAGCAGCGCGCCGGGCAGCAGCACGAGCCCGAGCGGAAGCAGCCCGATCCGGCCGGCGCCCCGGACGGTGAAGCCGACGTGGTGTGCCACCAGCCAGAGCATGGCGGCGGTGCGCAGCACCCCGCCAAGACCGGTGCCGATGCCGACGTGCGGCGCGGTGATCCAGCCGATCGCGGTCAGCGTGACCAGCACCGCCAGGCCGCTCGCAGCGGCCGCGAGCGCGGCGATGCCACCGGTGACGACAAGCGGCCTGGCCGGCTGTTGCCGTGGCTTACCGCCGTCGCCGCCATCGGACGCCGACGATTCCGGCGGCCCTTTAGGGTCAGGGGCCAGCGGCACCTCGGCGGAAACACTCACTCACCGATCCTCGCAACGATCGGCTCGCAGCCGCCGGAGGCGCGCCGGGCTAGAACAATCCGCGGACGAGGGCGGCGGTCTCGCTCGGGGTCTTGCCGACCCGGACGCCGGCCTTCTCCAGGGCCTCCTTCTTGGCCTGCGCCGTGCCCGAGGAACCCGAGATGATCGCGCCGGCGTGCCCCATCGTCTTGCCCTCCGGGGCGGTGAATCCGGCCACGTAGCCGACGACCGGCTTGGTCACGTGCTGCTCGATGAAGGCTCCGGCGCGCTCCTCGGCGTCGCCGCCGATCTCGCCGATCATCACGATGGCGTCGGTCTCCGGGTCCTCCTGGAACGCCTGCAGGCAGTCGATGTGCGTGGTCCCGATCACCGGGTCGCCACCGATGCCGACCGCGGTGGAGAAGCCGATGTCGCGCAGCTCGTACATCATCTGGTAGGTCAGCGTGCCGGACTTGGAGACCAGCCCGATCCGCCCCTCGCTGGTGATGTCGGCCGGGATGATGCCGGCGTTGGACTTGCCGGGCGAGGCGACGCCCGGGCAGTTCGGCCCGATGATCCTGGTCCGGTTGCCCGCGGCGCTGGCACGCGCCCAGAACTCGGCCGTGTCGTGCACCGGGACGCCCTCGGTGATCACAATGCACAGCGGGATATGCGCCTCGATCGCCTCGATCACCGCGTCCTTGGTGCCGGACGCGGGCACGAACACCACCGACACGTCCGCGCCGGTCGCGGCCATGGTGTCGCCGACCGTGCCGAACACCGGGACGTCGGTGCCGTTCAGGTCGACGGTCTGACCCGCCTTGCGCGGGTTGGTGCCGCCGACGATCTTGGTCCCCGCGGCCAGCATGCGCGCGCCGTGCTTGCGGCCCTCGGAGCCGGTGATGCCCTGGATCATGACCCGGCTCTGGCCGGTCAGGAAGATGGCCACCCTTACGCTCCCTTCGCCAGCTCGGCCGCCCGCCGCGCCGCGCCGTCCATCGTCGCCACCTGCTCGACCACGGGTATCGACGCCTCCTGCAGGATGCGCCGTCCCTCGGCCGCGTTGTTGCCGTCCAGCCGGACCACGATCGGGCGGTCCACGTGCTCGCCGCGGCCTTCCAGCATGCCGATGGCCGAGACGATCCCGTTGGCCACCGCGTCGCAGGAGGTGATGCCGCCGAAGACGTTCACGAACACGCTGCGCACGCTCGGGTCGGACAGCACGATCTCCAGGCCGTTGGCCATGACCTCGGCCGATGCGCCGCCGCCGATGTCGAGGAAGTTGGCCGGCCTGATGCCGCCGAACGACTGGCCCGCGTAGGCCACCACGTCCAGGGTGGACATGACCAGGCCGGCCCCGTTGCCGATGATGCCGACCTCGCCCTCCAGCTTGACGTAGTTGAGGTGCTTCTCGATGGCCCGGGCCTCGATCGGGTCGGTGTTGCTGGTGTCGGCGAACCTGGCGTGCTCCTGGCGGAACGCGGCGTTGTCGTCCAGCGTCACCTTGCCGTCGACCGCGAGGACCTGGCCGTCGTCGGTGAGCGCCATCGGGTTGACCTCGACCAGCGTGGCGTCCTCGTCGGTGAACATGCACCAGAGCCGTTCGGCCAGCAGGGCGGCGCCCTCGGCGGCCTCGGCCGGGATCCGGCCGGCCGCGATGATCTCTTGTGCGTTGCCGGCATCCACGCCGGTCAGCGGAGACACCGGGATCCGCGCCACGGCCTCGGGGCTGCTGTGCGCGACCTCCTCGATCTCCATGCCGCCCTGCACCGAGCAGATCGCCAGGAACGTCCGGTTGGCCCGGTCGAGCAGGAACGACAGGTAGTACTCGGCCGCGATGTCGACGGCCTGGGCGATCAGCACCGTGTGCACGGTGTGGCCCTTGATGTCCATGCCCAGGATCTGGCTGGCCTTCTCATAGGCCTCGTCCGGGCCGTTCGCCAGCTTCACCCCGCCGGCCTTGCCCCGGCCGCCGGTCTTCACCTGTGCCTTCACCACGACCAGCGGGTGGCCTTGGGCAGCGAACTCGGCGGCGATGTCCCGCGCTTCGCCGGCCGTGCTCGCCACCTTGCCCGGCTGCACGGGCACGCCGTACTCGGCGAACAAGTCCTTCGCCTGATACTCAAACAGGTCCACGCCTAATCTCCACCATTTCCGCTGTTCATAAGCCTAATCGTCCCATCGATCAAAGGTCTTGGTAGCCTAACTGGGAGCCTAACGATTCAGTTTTGGCCTCCGTCTGTCTCGCCTCTGCTCTCAAACAGCGGACCGAGCGCGACGGCAGCGGTACGCGTGACCGGGCGGAGCCGGTGCCTGTACACGACCTCGGTTGTCCGGGTGCTCGAGTGACCCACCGCGTCGGCGATCTGCTCGATCGGTACGCCGGAATCCGACAGGAGCGAAACGAAGGTGTGGCGCAGCTCGCGCGGCGTCCAGTCCCGGCCGAGGCCGGCCTTCTCGGTGATCCTCTTGAACTCCATCCGGACATCGGTCGCGTACATCGGACCACCGAGCCTCGTGCAGAACACCAGGTCGTTCTCCTTCCACGCCGCCCCAGCCTTCGCGCGGTAGGCCGCCTGCTTCAGGACCAGGTCCCGCAGGGCCTCTACCGCGATCTCGGGGATCTGGAACACGCGCCGCGACTTTCTCGGTCTTGGTCTCCCGGTACGCCGTACCGATCGGTAGACGGCCACCGTGCCAGCCTCAAGGTCCACCTCGGACCAGCGCAGGGCGCGGGCTTCCTCGGTGCGGATGCCGCCGAGCATACTCACGGCGACGTAGGGCCACAGGCGTTCTCCCTTAGCTATGTCCAGCACGGCAAGAGCCTGCTCCAGGTTGAGCGACCTAGACGGCCGTCCGGCCCTTCCTGCGGGGACGGCGGCCAGATCCGCAACATTCCGGACCACCAGGTCGTTCACCATCGCGTTCCGGATGGCCTGGATCAGGATCATCCGGGCCAGCCTAACGCTCCTGGTTGACAGCCGCTTAGCCAGCTTGCCAGCGCGAGGTCGACGTCCCGTACCTTCAGCTCGACGAGCTTGACGCTGCCGAGCAGCTCGACCTGGTGCCTGACCATGATCCGGTAGCCCGTCACGGTGCCGGTGCAGCGGGATCCGGGCGTCGTGGCCGGGCACGACGAGGATGCCGGAAGTGGCCCTGCTTTTATTCACAGCTTTGGATCTTCACCCCAGGACCGATCCCTGTCAGGGTCGTCCGTAGCCATCAACGCGGCGAAGGAGCACGCTCATGTCCTCATCGGTGCTCTACATGTCGATGTCCCTCGACGGGTACATCGCCGGCCCGGACGACGAGCCGGGCAACCCCGGCGGCGACGGCTTCATGCGGCTGCACGAGTGGTACTTCGCAGACGGGGAGTCCGGCCGGCCATCCGGGCCGGCCGGGGAGCTGGCCGGCCAGATGACCGCGACCGGCGCGGTGCTGGTGGGCCGGTCGCACCGCGGAACAGGCCGGTCATTACAAAGGCGATCATCACGGCGTGCCGATCTTCGTGCTCAGCCGCCGGCCGCCGGGGAGCGGGACGTGCTGGTGCACGGTGCTGAAATGGTGCAGCGGGCGCTGGAGGCCGGGGTGCTGGACGAAATTCAGATCCATCAGATCCCGGTGCTACTCGGCACCGGGCGCCGGCTGTTCGGCATCTTGCCGTCGCGGATCGAACTGGAGATCGTCCGGGTGATCGACACACCGCAGGCCACCCACATCCGCTACCGTGTCCGCCGCTGAGCCGACCGGCCAGCCCCTGCCGCAGAAAGGACAATCGATGAGGACCCTGCATTTCGGCCTTCGGGTAGCGGATCTGACGCGGTCACTGGTGTTCTACACCGGGCTCGGCTATGAGGCGATCGGGACCGTGCCCGAGACCGAGTTCGGCAGCCTGACGATGCTCAAGCTGCCCGGCGACGAGTTCGTCAGCCTCGAACTCGTCCACGATCCCGCCAGGGGCAGCGTCGATCCGGGCGGCCTCAGCCACCTCGTCATCAAAGTGGAGTCCATGCAGGCCACCATCGCCGAGCTCGCCGCCCGCGGAATCGACGCCGGACCACCCGCGTCCCCGGACGGCTCTGGCGACTTCTGGACCTCCTGGCTCACCGACCCAGATGGCTACCGCATCGAACTAGTCCAATGGCCCGCCGGGCACCCCGACGGCATGACCCAAGCGGACATGTCAGGCCAGGTCGCCCGCGATTGAACGGTCTCACGGCACACCACTGGCGCCTCCTCTGTCACGCCGGCGCCGGTGTTCGTCAGTGCCGGCTGCGCCGGGTTCGAGATGTCGTAGAACGCCACACCCGCGGTCCAGTCCTGCTGCTGGTCCTTCAGCCGTGTGCCCACCGAGCCGCTGTGATGGTTCGTCTCCACCGACAGGGTCTTCCACAGGTCCCTGGCGTTGATGCGGCGGCCGCTGATGTGAGTGGGGAGGATGCGGGCGTAGACCTTGCGGTCACCGCCATCAGCGCCGCCGCCTCACCTCGGCGGCCTGCTGCACATCGGTCGCCGACCCTGGACGCGTCGCAGTTCGGGGCTGACGAACAAGCCAAGGTCGCTGCTTTTAAGGGCTTCGAAGGGGTACACCCCGGCCTCGTCGAGGACGATCAGCGGTCAGCGGCCGCCGATCAGCGGTCAGGTCCGCTGTGGGCGACTACCGGGCTGGGGATGGCTATATGCCGGGTACACGCCCGCCCGGTTCGGCTGATCATCGATGCCGAACGGGTAATGGTTCCCGCGCCTCGCCTCTTCTGCGTCGCTCCTGCGGGCGGAGCTCCGCGCTCGCGCTGTCCGGCCCGCACCCGGCGCGCCGGACAGCGATGCCCAGCCCGCGAGTATCCGGCTGAGCCGATACCGACGGACTTTAGTTGGTAGCCATCAATGACTTTGGGTTCCTCGTGCGTTTGCGGGAATCCGATGGGACGGTCATGCGGCCCGGTCAACCCGTTGTGCGGCGGGTTCCCGGTTCTCGGCTGCGGTCGTCTGGGCCTGGGAGCGGGGCTGCGGTGCGCGGGCCGAGCGGATAATGGCTTCGGAGGCGCGCGTCAACTCGTCGTTGACGTACCGTACTGCGTGAATCATCCGGCGCGGGCCGGTCGTCATGCGGCCGGTACGGGGCCGGTGCGTGGCTGTCATGGCGGTCACCTCCTTTGTGGTGCGGGGCGGCGTGATAGCCAGGTCGTGTCCTGCTTGCGATTTGAGTCAAGCTGACCGCGGTGAAACCGTGATGCGATTGCTGTGGTGACCGGATGGAGGGAGCCTGCGCCAGTCGGCGCCGTCATGCGGCGTCAGCAGCCGACAGGCGAAGTCGGAGGAATCGGGTCAGACGGGCCTGGTCTGTCCAGGTAGCTCGCCATCCGGTTGAACAAG
>DAIOWL010000191.1:0-3754 GCA_036758545.1 Streptosporangiaceae bacterium
CGGGCGACGGCCTCGGTGCGGTTGGCCGCGCCGAGCTTGCCGAGAAGATGGCTGACGTGCTTCTTCACGGTGTCGAGGGTGACGACGAGCTGACTGGCGATGGCCTGATTCGACTGGCCGGCCGCGAGCATCTGGAGGACCTCGAGCTCGCGGTTGGTCAGCGGCTCGACAATGCCCGGTGCCGCCGGCGCGCTGCCTCGCCGGGGATCTGACTGGGAGGTGGCGGTCGCGGCGTCAAAGGCGCGGTTGAGCCGGGCCAGGTAGCCGATCGGGATCCTGCCCTCGCGCCGGCCTGTCCGCTGGCCGGCGATGAGCTGACCCAGCAGCGTCGCCATCGGCGCCCCCTCGTCGGCGAAAACCCGGACGTAGCCGCGCGGGCCGGCCAGGGTGAGCAGGCCGGCCAGCGCGGATACCGCCTCCGCCTCCCGGCCGCTGGCGGCCAGGGCTAGGGCTCGCAGCGCTCCGGCTTCGATGACGCTGCCGATCCGGTCCTGCGCGACGGCGCTCGCGTACAGCCGGTCCAGCAGCTCGAGGGCCGGACCGGGACGATCCTGGGCGAGCAGGACGCGCGCCAGCAGCAGATGTTCGGGTTCGGATGGATAGCGTGGCTCATCGTCAGCGGCGAGGCCCTTCTCATCCGCCCAGCGCGCCGCGCCCGCCAGGTCACCCTGGGCCAGGAGCAGCCGTGCCCGTTCCGCCGGCACGGGGTTGAGCAGGCCGTTTACCGCGGGACCCGGCGCGAACCGCCCGGCCTCCCCGATCGCATCCAGGGCTCCGGCCTGGTCGCCGCCGACTTGCCGGATCCAGGCCAGGGTGACCAGGCCGGCCGCGAGCGGGGCGGGGTAGGCGAGCTGGCGGCACAAGGTGATGCCCGCGGTGACGTTCCGGAGCGCGGTGTCGAGCTCATCGCGCTGGTAGGCATCCTCGCCCAGGTTGACGTAAGCGGCGCCGGCGGCCGGGCCGGCCTGCCTTCCGGGTGGCGCCGTGACCTCCAGCGTCCGGCGGCAGGTCTCGACCGCCGCGTCCAGTCGGCCCTGAGCGCGCTGGGCCTGGCAGAGGACATGGCAGACCCAGGCGGCGAGAAAGCCCTCCCCGGCCGCCGAACGCTGACCGACGGCAGGCGACAGCAACCGCTCGGCTTCGGCCGGGCGGCCTCGCAGCCACTCGGCCATGCCCGCGTACCACCCGATGATGGTGCCGAGCATCGCTTCGCCCTCGCGCCTGGCGGCCATGGCCCGCGGGACGAGATCGACGGTGGTCTCGGCGTCGCCGCGAAGCTCGGCGAGGTACACGCGAAGGAGCGTGACCGCTGCCGGGACGTTCACGAGCAGGCTCGACGCCTTCCCGGCGGACGGCTCGAACCTCTGATCCGCGTCAGGCGACGCCCGTTCGGCCAAATCCAGCAGCCCCTCGGCCTCCGCCGGCCCGCCGTCGAGCAGGGCCAGCCGGGCCCGAGCCAGCAGCAGACGGGGCCGCGAGCCGGCCAGTTCCGGCGGCAGCAGGGCCAGCCACCGCCGCACCGTCGACACCTCTCCGTGGAGGTAGAAGTGCTCGTCGAAGTTCTCCTCGACGAGCCGGGCGGCCTGGGTCATCTCCCCGGCGGCTACGGCGTGGCCGATGGCGTCGTCGGCCAGCCCATGTTCGGCGTACCAGGCCGACGCGTTGCGGTGCAGCTGTGCGGCGCGGTCCGGCTGCTGTTCCAGCCGGGCGCGCAGCAGGTCGGCGAACAGCTGGTGGTAGCGCCACCAGCTGCGCACCTCGTCCAGCGGCAGCAGGAACAGACCGGCCCGCTCCACCTGCTCGAGCAGGGCCTGGCTGCCGGTCCGGGCGGTGACCGCGTCGCACAGCGGTCCGCTGAGCCGCTGCAGCACCGAGGTCTCGAGCAGGAAGGCGCGCAACGGCTCGGGCTGGTGTTCGAGCACCTCTTCGGTCAGGTAGTCGAGCACGAAGCGGTGGCTGCCGGTGAACGCGGCCACGAACTTGTCGACATCGGGCTGTCCGCGTATCGAGAGCGCCGCTAGCTGCAGCCCGGCCGCCCAGCCCTCGGTGCGGGCCGTCAGCGCGGCCACCGCGGTATCGGGCAGGTCGGCGCCGGCTGTCTCGCGCAGGAAGGCCGCTGCCTCGTCGGCGGTAAAGCGCAGCTCGGCGTCCCGCAGCTCGGTGAGCTGGCCCCGGGCCCGCAGCCGGGCCAGGCCCAGCGGCGGATCGGCGCGGCTGGCCAGAACGGGGTGCAAGCCAGGCGGCAGGTGGTCGAGCAGGAAACCCAGTGAGGCATGTACCGGCTGGGAGCCGACCAGGTGGTAGTCATCGAGCACCAGCGGTACCCCGCCGGGTCCTGACCGGGCGGCCAGCTCGTTGATCAGGGCCGTTACCAGCCCTTCGAATGACTGCGGGGCCGGCGGCCCGAGCAGCGGGCCGACCCGCTCGCCGATCCCGGGGTAGACCGCGTCCAGCGCGGCCACCGCGTGGCGCCAGAAGCGGGCCGGGTCGTTGTCGCTCGCATCCAGGGACAGCCACGCCACCGGATTGCGGGAGTGCCGGGCCCAGCTGGCCAGCAGCGACGTCTTGCCGTAACCGGCGGGCGCGCAGACAAGCACCAGGCCACGGCCCAGCGCCTCGTCGAGCCGTTCGGCCAGGCGGGGGCGGGGCAGGAAATCCGGACGCGGCCCGGGCGGATGCAGCTTGGTGAGCAGCAGGGTGCTCCGTCCGCCCAACACGGGTCCGCCCACGACAGGCCCGTCCGATACGGGTCCGTCCGATTCCGGCCCGGCCATTTCCGGCGCGGTCGCGGTAAGCCGCTCAGCCATCGCTCAGGATCTCCGGGGATTTGATCATGCCGCCCGCTGCTGGAAGACGATCGTCGGAGCCGCCGGGCGCCGCAGGCCCATGCCCGGCCTCGCAAATCATCGTATCCCGGGACACTTCCCGCCCGAAGGCACACCTGCGCACCGGGTGCGGCCGCGTGCGGGCCGTCCGTTCCCCTCCGCCGCAGAAGATTCCACCTGACATGTCCACTTTCGGGTGACGCCCCCGCCCGGGGTGCCTTCGTAGTGTTCCCAGCGTGCCCACTACCGCGAGCGAAGGAGACCCGCTGATGAGACAGATCCGCAAGCGCCGTCACGGATCGGGCCGGCCGCAGCCCGCGCTGCTGCCGGCTGACGCCCGGGATCCCGACATCGTGCACGCCCACCGGGTGGCCCGCCGAGGGCAGTCCCGCGACCACGCGTCGGCCGGCCCGGCTCGCGGCCGGCGGTAGCGCGCCATGTCGCTTATCTCCCTCGTCCTGCTGACCAGCCGAGCCGGAACCGTGGACGACCTGCTGCCGTGCCAGCGTGAGGACCCGGAGCTGTGGTTCTCCGAGCAGCCCGCCGACCTGGAGCAGGCGAAGGTGCACTGCCGCCGCTGCCCGGTGCGCGGGTTCTGCCTGTCCGGCGCGGTCGAGCGCCACGAGCCATACGGCGTCTGGGGCGGCGAGATCTTCCACCGCGGCGCGATCACGGCACAGAAGAAGGCGCGGGGGCGCCCGCGGACCAAGGTTGCCTAGGGAGCCCGGCTACCCGGCAGGATGGCGGGCCGGCATGCCGAGCAGGACGGGAGCCGCGGCGCCCTCCGGAGCAGCGCTTACAGGGGCAGCGCTGACCGGAGCGCTGCTCGCAGGGGCCCGCACGCCGGATTCCCAGGCGTCGCCAGCCCGGGTGCGGCGGACGGACAGCGGGGCGGCGTCGGACAGCAGGTAGTGCGGCGCGCCGCGGGT
>DAIOWL010000191.1:3854-9746 GCA_036758545.1 Streptosporangiaceae bacterium
TGCACCAGGCGGTTGTCCCTGGCCCGGCCGGACATCCGGTGGGTGGCGGCGTCCTTGCGGCCCTCGCCCTCGGCCACCAGCACCTCGACGGCCGTACCGGCCAGCTTCTGGTTCTCCGCGTAGGTGGTCTCCTCGACCAGCGCGGTGAGCCGCTCGTAGCGCTCCTGCACGACCTCGGCGGGCACCTGGTCGCCCATGGTGGCCGCCGGGGTGCCCGGGCGGATGGAGTAGCGGAACGTGAACGCGCCGGCGAACCGGGCGTGGCGCACCAGGTCCAGGGTGTCCGCAAAGTCCTCCTCGGTCTCGCCGGGGAAGCCGACGATGATGTCGGTGGTGATGGCGGCGTCCGGGATGCCGGCCCGGACCCGGTCCAGGATGGCCAGGTACCGGTCGCGGCGGTAGGCCCGGCGCATGGCCTTCAGGATCCGGTCCGAACCCGACTGCAGCGGCATGTGCAGGCTGGGCATGACGTTCGGGGTCTGGGCCATGGCGTCGACCACGTCGTCGGTGAAGTCGCGGGGGTGGGGGGAGGTGAAGCGGACGCGCTCCAGGCCGGCGATCTCACCGCAGCCGCGCAGCAATTTGCCGAACGCGCTGCGATCTCCGAATTCCGCCCCGTAGGAGTTCACGTTCTGGCCGAGCAAGGTGACCTCGAGCACTCCGTCGGCGACCAGCGCGCGGATCTCGCCCAGGATGTCGCCGGGACGGCGGTCCTTCTCCTTGCCGCGCAGGCTCGGCACGATGCAGAAGGTGCAGGTGTTGTTGCACCCGACGGAGATCGCGACCCAGGCCGCGTAGGCCGACTGCCGCCTGGCCGGCAGCAGGGAGGGGAACGTCTCCAGCGTCTCGGCGAACTCGGCCTGCGCCTCGTGCCTGACCCGGGCCCGCTCCAGCAGCGCGGGCAGCGAGGCCATGTTGTGCGTGCCGTAGACGACATCGACCCAGGGCGCGCGCTGCGTGATCCGGGTGCGCTCCATCTGGGCCAGGCAGCCGCCCACCGCGATCTGCATGCCCTTCTTCTTCTGCGGCAGCAGGTGCCCGAGGTTGCCGTAGAGCCGGTCGGCCGCGTTCTCCCGGACCGCGCAGGTGTTGAACACCACCACGTCGGGGGTCTCGCCGTCGCCGGCGGGCTGGTATCCCGCCTCGTCGAGCAGGCCGGCCAGGCGCTCGGAATCATGCGCGTTCATCTGGCACCCGTAGGTGCGGATCTGGTAGGTGCGGCCGCCTGCTGTCACACGACCAGGATAGGGGCGGACCCGGGCACGCAGGACTCGGCGGCCGAGCCCGCGATCGATTGCACGCGACGTAAATCCGATAAATCGGTTAGCAGAGTGCCTGGTGATCTCTGTGGCCGAATCCGGCATGATGTCTGTATGCGAATGACTACGGAAACGGCACCTTATGGCGAATGGCACTCTCCCATCGACGGTGCCGACGTGGCGCGCAAGCAGGCCGGCCTGGCGTTCCCGGTCATCGACGCGGCCGGGGTGTGGTGGCAGGAGTCGCGGCCGGAGGAGGGCGGGCGGGTGGCCGTCGTGCGCCAGGGGCCGGACGGGGTTAAGCACGACCTGCTCCCGATGCCGTGGAACGCCCGGACCCGGGTGCACGAGTACGGCGGGAGGTCGTACCTGCCGCTGCCGGACGGGTTCGTCTTCGCTAACTTCGGCGATCAGCGGCTGTACCGGTGGGAGACGAGCGCCCCGGCCCCGGTCGCACTGACCCCGGCGCCCGTGGAGGACGCCGCCGACCGGTTCGCCGACTTTGTCCTGCCACCGGGCGGGGACGAGGTGTGGTGCGTCAGGGAGCGGCACGCTGCTGGCCGGGATGGAGCTGGCGGCCGGATCACCCGCGCGATCGTGGCGGTCCCGCTGGACGGTTCGGGAGCCGGCGATCCCGCCGCGATCCGGATCCTGGTCAGCGGCTCGGATTTCTACGCCTACCCGGCGCCGTCACCGGATGGCACCCGGCTGGCCTGGATCTGCTGGGATCACCCCCAGATGCCGTGGGACGGCACCGAACTGCGGGTCGCGGCGCTCGACGGCGGCGAGCCGGTCAGCGACAAGCACCAGCAGCAGCTGATCATGGGCTGCGCCACCGAGTCGGTCCTGGCCCCGGTCTGGCGGGACGACCGAAGCCTGTACGTGATATCCGACCGTTCGGGCTGGTGGAATCTCTATGTCGCTGACCTGCTGGCCTTCCCCCGGGCGCTGTGCCCGCGGGAGGAGGAGTTCGCCAGCCCGCTGTGGCAGCTGGGGCTGAGCCCGTACGCGGTGCTCGGCGACGGCCGCCTCGCCGTGGCCTACGGCACCGGCGAGACCCGGCTGGGCGTGCTCGACCCGGACAGCGGTCGCCTGACCGACCTGGACCTGCCCTACCAGGTATTCGTCTCCGGCGTGTCCGCGGCCGGCCAGACGATCGCCACGATCGCGGGCGGGCGGGCCGTGCCGACGACCGTGATCGACGTGGAGGTCTCCGCCCCAGACGGGAAGGCGCAGGTCCGCGAGCTGAGCCGTAGCATCGGCTCGCTACCGGATCCTGCCTACCTGCCGGTGCCGCGGGCGGCCCGGCTGACCGGTCCTTCGGGTTCGGTCGTGCACGCGATCGTCTACCCGCCGGCCAACCCCGCGGTCCGGGGTCCCGAGGGTGAGCGGCCGCCGTACATCGTGTGGGTGCACGGCGGACCCACCTCACAGGTCGTCCCCCGGCTTGACCTGGAGAAAGCCTTCTTCACCAGCCGCGGCATCGGGATCATCGACGTGAACTACGGCGGGTCGAGCGGGTACGGCCGGGCCTACCGCGAGCGGCTGCGCGGCCAGTGGGGCGTGGTGGACGTGGCCGACGCGATGACGGCCGCACTGGCCCTGGCCGAGTCGGGCGAGGCGGACGGCAAGCGGCTCGGGATCCGCGGCGGCTCGGCGGGCGGCTGGACCGCGCTGGCCGCGGTGACGTCGGGCATCGGGGTGCTCGTCGGGCCGAACGGGTCGCGGGAAGGCCCTGCTGACCCCGGGGGGGACTACCCCCCCGGGCCCCCCCGGAACCGCGGCGTATTCGCCGCGGTGGCGTCGTACTTCGGCGTGACCGACCTGCGGGGGTTCGCGGAGCATACGCACGACTTCGAGTCGCGTTACCTGGACGGGCTGATCGGGCCGCTGCCGGAGTGCGACGCGCTGTACGCCGAGCGGGCTCCGGTCGGGCACGTGAACGACGCCACCTGCCCGGTGCTGCTGCTGCAGGGGCTCGACGATCCGGTCGTGCCGCCCGCGCAGTCCGAATCGATCGCGGCGGACCTGGCCGCGCACGGCATCCGGTACGCGTACATCACCTTCGAGGGCGAGTCGCACGGGTTCCGCAAGGCGGAGAACATCGTGGCCAGCCTGGAGGCCGAGCTCTCCTTCTACGGCCAGATCATGGGGTTCACCCCGCCGGGCGTCCCGCTCGTACCCCTCGACGGCGCCTGAGAGGTGCGTCAGCGGCCGTGGATCAGCGGGCGAATTCCGTGGCCCGGGACTCGCGGACCACGGTGATGCGGATCTGCCCCGGGTAGGTGAGCTCCTCCTCGACCTGCTTGGCGATGTCGCGGGCGATCACCTGGGCCTGGATGTCGTCGATCCGGTCGGGCTTGACCATCACCCGGATCTCCCGGCCGGCCTGCATCGCGAAGACCTTCTCCACGCCTTCGTGCCCGCCGGCGATCTGCTCCAGGCGCTCCAGGCGCTTGACGTACATCTCCAGCGACTCGCGCCTGGCGCCCGGACGGCCGCCGCTCATCGCGTCCGCGGCCTGGGTGAGCACCGCCTCGACGGTGCGGACCTCGACCTCGTTGTGGTGCGCCTCGATGGCGTGCACCACGTCCTCCGGCTCGCCGTAGCGGCGGGCGATCTCGGCGCCGATCAGCGCGTGGCTGCCCTCCACCTCATGGGTGAGCGCCTTGCCGATGTCGTGCAGCACCGTGCACCGCTTCAGCAGCATCGGGTCCAACCGCAGCTCGCTGGCCATCATCCCGGCGATGTGCGCCGACTCGACCAGGTGCCGGAGCACGTTCTGCCCGTAGGAGGTGCGGTAGCGCAGGCGACCCAGGAGGTCGACGAGCTCCTCGTGCATGTCGGTGAGGCCGAGCTCGACCAGAGCGTCCTCGCCGGCCCGCTTGCACAGCTGCTCGATCTCGGCCTTGCCGCGTTCGTAGGCGTCCTCGATCCGCTGCGGGTGAATGCGCCCGTCCGTGATGAGACGTTCCAACGTGAGCCGGGCGATCTCGCGCCGAACCGGATCGAAGCAGGAGAGGAGCACCGCCTCGGGGGTGTCATCGATGATCAGGTTGACGCCGGTGACCGACTCGAAGGCGCGGATGTTGCGGCCCTCGCGGCCGATGATGCGGCCCTTCATCTCGTCCCCCGGCAGGTGCAGGACCGAGACGACCGACTCGCTGGTCTGCTCGGTCGCCACCCGCTGGATGGCCAGGGTGACGATCTTGCGGGCCCGCTTCTCGCCCTCCGACCTGGCCTCGTGCTCGATGTCCCGGACGATGAGGGCCGCTTCGCGCTTGGCCTGGTTCTCGATCGTGCCGACGAGCTCCACCTTGGCCGCGTCGGAGGTGAGTCCGGCGACCCGCTCCAGCTCCTTGCTGCGGTCGGCGTCGAGCTTGTCTAGTTCGGCCGCGCGCCGCTCGAGGTCCTGCTTGCGCTGGCTGAGCGCCTGCGCCCGGTCTTCGATGCGCTTGAGCTCCTCGTCCAGCCGCTGCTCACGGTCGGCGAGGCGGGTTTCCCGGCGCTCGAGGTCACCGCGCAGCTCACGCACTTCGTCCTTGACCGCGCGGATCTCCTCTTCGACCTCGCGGCGGCCCTGGGCGGCTTGCTCGGCTTCCTGGCGGGCTCGCTCCAGGATCCCGGTGGCTTCGGTCTGGGCGCGGGTGCGGATGTGCTCGGCTTCGGCGGCGGCCCTGTCGCGGCTTGCACTGTCGAGCTGGCTGGTGTCGGCGGTCTGGGAGAGCGGGGCCCTGGTGGCGTTCGGGGTCCGGCGCCAGACGACAACGAGCGCGAATACCACCGCGAGCAACCCGATTACCATGAACGCGAGCGACAATCCGCTGCTCACGGCCACCCCTTTCCGTCCATAGCCCTCGGGGCACCCTTGTGTTGTAGCTGTCTCGGTACCAGGGTTTTATGCCCTGGTACGGGCGGCTCACGCCAGGCCGCCCGTCAGCTGATTTCCCGTCAGCTTCGACTACATAACGTATCCGCTTGCTACGCCTCCGTAGGATCTGGGTGCAGCCTGAGACAACACCTCGCTGCCGTGAGGTTAAGGGTTTATAACCTTTTTATCAAGCAAAGTATCGTCGACCGGCGTGAACGGTCTCTCAGCTGGACGAATGGCGCAATGCCTGCTACCTGCGAGGATGGCGTTACTCAACGTTCGAGACCGTCCGTTAGCTAACGGCCCGCGGCCGGGCGGTGCGGTCTCGCAACCGGGCTCAGGACAAACCGGCGCCATCAGCATCACGGCCCGGGTGCGCTGGGCCAGCTGGAACGCTATGAAACCCCGGATCCAGTGGGTTCTGAGGCAACGAAAGGCCGGTTCCAGGGCGTCCGGCATTGAGCTGGGACGACATGAACGCGGCATCCAACCAGCGATAACGAGGTGAACGGTACCGTTACAGGTCGTCGCGGGCCCGGGCGTCGTCCTCGGCGTCGGGGTCGAGATACTGATCGGCGTCTATCTCGTCCAGCTCGGCGCCTTCTCGCTGCATAGCCTCCCTGATCAGCCGGAAGGCCAAACCGGGCGGGTAGCCCTTCCTGGCCAGCATGCCCGCTGCCTGCCGGACACGGGTCTCCGGTGGCCGACCGCGGGTGCTCGCCAGCTTGCGCTCGACCAGTTGCCTGGCGGTCGCGACTTCCT
>DAIOWL010000192.1:0-9738 GCA_036758545.1 Streptosporangiaceae bacterium
GGCCGAAATGTTCCTGTCCCCGCACACCGTCAAGTCCCAGGCCATGTCGATCTACCGCAAACTCGGTGCTTCCTCGCGAAACCAGGCCGTCACCCGGTCCCGGGAGCTGGGCCTGCTCGAGGGATAGCACCTGATTTCATGCCATCGGTGGGATGACGTCCTCCTCCGGCGCACTGTGCACTGGAAGGCGCAACAGGCCGGGCGGAGATACATGAGCGAGACGATGAGATTCCAGGAGGTCCTGCGCAG
Source organism: Streptosporangiaceae bacterium (assembly GCA_036758545.1). Taxonomy (GTDB): domain Bacteria; phylum Actinomycetota; class Actinomycetes; order Streptosporangiales; family Streptosporangiaceae; genus Palsa-504. The sequence goes on from DAIOWL010000192.1 coordinate 250, forward strand.
GCTGGCGATGGTCGACGAGACCTTCGTCACGGGCCAGGCCGGACTCGGGCTCGGGCCAGCCGGGACCGTGGCCCTGGACGGCAGGACCGCCGCGCTGCTCCAGCTGGCCGTGTCGGTGGCGCTCGGCTCATCAGGGCCCTGCCTGGAGTGGAGCACCGCCCGGGCCCTGGCCGCGGGCGCTACCGACGATGAGATCGCCGACGTGCTGCTGGTGATCGCTCCGGTCGCCGGATTGGGCCGGGTCGTCGGTGCCGCTCCCGACGTGGCCACCGCTCTGGGCTACGACGTGGCGGCCGCCCTCGAAGAAGTCGGCGACAACTGACCAGTTTCCGCGGCGTTTACCTGATGTTCAGCAGCGTGGGCCCAGAATCCGGACTTTCATGCTGATCGCATGATGCGCGCATCGCACGGCTGGCGTTGGGTGGTTTTGAGGGGTGAAGGCCCTCCCTGCAGCGACCGGGAGGTACATATATGACTGCCGATGGCGCCAACCAGGTATCGACCCGTGGCCGCCGGGCCATCGTTTCCTCCGGCGACCCTATTCTGACTTCGAAGATCACGCCGCCGGATGTGCCGCATTGGGCCGTACCGCGCCCGCGGATCACCAGGCTGATCGCCGAGGGTACCCGGTGGTGCCCGCTGACGATCGTGACCGGCCCTCCCGGTGCGGGCAAGACGATGGCCCTGGCCTTGTGGGCGACGGCCGAGCCCGGGCCGGTGGCCTGGGTCGGACTCGACGAGTTCGACAATCGGCCGGGCATGTTCTGGTCCTATGTCGTGGCGGCGTTGCGCCAGGCCGGTGTCGCGATTCCGAAGGCGCTGCGGCCCGTTCCGCGCGGACGGGCGGGGGATGAGGGATTCCTGCTCCGGTTGACGGCCACGCTGGCCGCCCAGGACCCTCCGGTCACGCTGGTCCTTGACGACCTTCACCTGCTGACCGATCCGGCCGTACTGAAAGGGCTCGAGTTCGTGCTCCGGAACGTAGGGCCCGCGCTGCGGTTGCTGGTCGCCTCGCGGATGGATCCGCTGCTGCCCCTGCACCGCTACCGGCTGGCCGGACAGCTGACCGAGGTACGCGCCAGCGACCTTGCGTTCAGCCTCGATGAGGCCGGCCTGCTGCTGGAGCAGCACGGCGGGCCGCTGCGCGAGGACGCGCTGGAGAGCCTGAACCGGCGCACTGAGGGCTGGGCCGCCGGTCTCCGCCTGGCCGCGATATCGCTGGTCGCCCATCCCGACCCGGACCTGTTCGTCAAGGAGCTGATGGCCGAGGACAGCGCCCTGACCTGCTACCTGGTTAACGAGGTGCTCGACGTCCAGCCACCTGAGGTCCGCGAGATCCTGCTGGGCACGAGCATCCTGGAGCATGTCAGCGCCGAGGCGGCCGCCGAACTGACCGGCGATGAGCAGGCCGCAAGCATCCTGGCCACCTTGGCGCACACGAACGCGCTGGTCCAGCCGATCGGCTCGGGGTGGTACCGCTACCACACGCTGTTCGCCGAGATGCTCCGGCTGAGACTGCGGTACGAGCATCCGGACCGGGTGGTCGCCTTGCATCAGCGCGCGGCCAGGTGGTACGAGCGGAACAACATGCCCACCGACGCGGTGCGGCACGCCATCGCGGCCGGTGACTGGCCGCTGGCCGCGGCCGTGGTCGTCGACGACCTGGCGATCGGCCAGATTCTCGAGCCGCAGGACCGCCAGTGCCTGGCCGGCGAGTTCGCTAGCATGCCATCCGGTGAGGCCTGGACCACGCCGCAGCCCCATCTGCTTGCGGCTGCGGTGGCGCTCTCCGCTGGCCAGCATGACGCGTGCGCCGCCGCCCTGGACGCCGCCGATGGCCTGATGAAGAGCCTTCCCGCCGATCAGGAGGCCACGTCCCGGCTGACCGCTGCGGTACTGCGGCTTACCGTCTGCCTGCGTACGGGGGACCTGGCGACGGCGGCGACGGCCGTCGGCCGTGCGGAGCTGATGCTCGGCAAGGTCCCGGACCGGAAACTCGTCCGGCATCCGGACATCAGGCGGCGGGTACTGTCCGGCCGCGCCGCTGTCGAGCTGTGGTCCGGCCGCGCGGACGAGGCGGCCCGCATCCTCGGGGCCGGCGCGGCCGCCGAGGCGGCTTCCGGCCGGGAATGCGAACGGGCGAGCCTGAGCGGGCGGCTGGCGCTGGTGGAGGCTTTGCGCGGTCGGCTCGGACGCGCCGCCGAGCTGGCCGAGGAGGCGGCCTCCGTCGCGAGCGAGCACCAGCCGTCCGGCGCCGGTCCGGCGCCGCTGGTCGCCCTGGCCCGGGTGCACCTGGCCCGCAATGAGCTACGCGAGGCCCGCAGCTGCCTGAAGCAGGCGGACGCCGCTCTCGGCGCCAGCCCGGACAAGCTTGTCGGGGCGGCGGCCTACCTGGTCGCGGCCGGTGGTGCGCTGGCCGAGGGGCGCCCGCCGGTGGCCCTGCAGATTATCGACCGGGCCCGGTCCGGGTGGTCCGTTCCGCCCTGGCTGGATCAGCAGCTAAGCCTGGTCCAGTCACGCGCCTATGCGGCGGCCGGAGACGTCGAGGCCGCGCTGGCGGAGGCGCAGCGGGCTGGCACCTCGCCGGAGGCCACGCTCACCCTGGCCCATGCCTTCGCGGTCGCAGGAGACGACGAGGCCGCGCGCCGCAGCCTCGCTCCGGCGCTCGCGGCCGACAGCCAGGTGCCGGACTGGGTGCGCCTGCAGGCGTGGCTGGTGGACGCCCGGCTCAGCTACCACGATGACGACGACGGTCGCGGTCGGCGGTCACTGGCATCCGCGCTCCGGCTGGCCGAACGTGAGCAGATCAGGCTGCCGTTCGCGCTGGAGGGCAGCTGGCTCGGGGCGGTGCTCCGGCGTGATCCCGAACTGGTCGGCAGCCACCGGCTGCTACTGGCCCGCGCGCTGGGCCCTGACCAGCTCCCGGCGCTCATGGACGCGGTGGGGGAGACGGCGGTGCTGCTGATCGAGCCGCTCACCGACCGCGAACGGGAGGTGCTGGTACACGTGTCTGGCATGCTGAACACGGCCGAGGTCGCCGAGGAGATGTATATCTCTGTCAACACCGTCAAGACGCACCTGCGGAACATCTACCGGAAGCTGTCGGCGGCGCACCGCAGCGAGGCGGTCCGCCGGGCCCGCCAGCTCCAGCTGATCTGACCTCGACGGTCCTTTTCACGCGGAGTGACGGGCACCCTCTTCGACGGCCTTCTCACGGAAGCGGTGTATTTCCAGTAGCCGGGCGCCGAACATCTGGAGCCTGTCGACCAGCTTGCGGAGTTCCTTCTGATCCTCGAGTGAACCGTGCAGCAAGGTCTGGGCCTCCTGCGGGGACGCACTGAGCTCCTCGAAGTCGAGAAGGACACCGGGTGGCAGAAGACCCGTTACCCGGATCTCGTAATAGATGGACATCAGCGATCTTCCCGCCTTCGAGTGTGATTACCTGGTCGAACTCATCGAGCCCGTCGAGGTCGTGGGTTATGAGGAGCATCGTGCGCCCGGCCGTCGCGGCCAGCACGTCGCTGAGCAGAGCGCGGCGGGTTCCGGGATCGAGATGGGCCGTGGGTTCATCGAGTATCAGCAAATCCGGATCGGCGAGCAGGGCCCGAGCTACGGCCAGCCGCTGGCGCTGGCCGCCGGACAGCGTGGCCCCGTGGGTGCCGACCGGGGTGTCCCAGCGCAGCGGCAGCGACTCGATCCAGTCCAGCAACCTGACCCGGGCCGCGGCCTCGGCCAGCTGCTCGTCCGTGGCCCCCGGCCGGGCCAGGCGAAGGTTGTCGCGGAGGGAAGCGTTGAAGATGTGCGGATCCTGCGGGCAGCCGCCGATCCTGGTGCGGACCTCGTCCGCGGAGTAGCTGGCCAGGTCGTGGCCGTTGAGCGTGACCCTCCCCGAGGTCAGCTCGGCGAAGCGGAGGAGCACGCTGGCCAGCGTGGATTTCCCGGCTCCGTTCGGACCGGTCAGGGCGATCCGGCGCCCCGGCAGCAGATCGAGGTCGATGCCGTCGAGGGCGGCCGGACCATCGGGCCGGTAGCGGACCTGAGCGCCGCGCAGCCGGACCGATATCGGGCCGCTGGGCAGTGGCCGCGGCGCGAGCGGCTCGCGCACCGGGTCCGGCGCGTCCAGCAGCGCGGCGATCCGGCGGGCCGACACGCGGGCCTGGCCGAGCTGGACCGCCGCGGCGGGCAAGGCCGTGACGGCCTCGAAGGAGGCGAGCGCGGTCAGCGTCAGCACCGCCAGCGGAACCCTGGTCAGCGCGCCGCCTCCGGTGGCCGCCACCCCGAGCAGCAGGACGCCCCACACGGTCAGCCCGGCGGCGGCGGAACTCAGGCCCGCGCTGAGGCCGGACACCATCGCGTTCCGGTCGGCCTGCCTGGTCAGATCGGCGTCCGCCACCGTCACCGAGGCCAGCGCCGTCTCCCGGGCGCCGTACGTGTGCAGCTCGGCCGCGCCGGCCATGAGGTCGGTGAGGCTCGCGGCCAGCTGCCCCCGCGCCGGAGCGACACGCCTGGCCGCGCCGCGCGCCGCCCTGGCTGCGAGCACCGGGACACCTATCCCGGCCACCAGCAGCCCAGCGGCGAGCACGGCCCCGGCGGGCGAGAGGATCAGCAGGCAGGCGACGACCGACCCGGCGCCGACCACGGCCGCGGCGAGCGGCGCGGCGATACCGCGGATGAACAGGTCCTGGGTCGCGTCGACGTCGGAGACCAGCCGGGTGAGCAGGTCACCCGATGAGAACGCGGCCAGCCCGGCCGGGGCGAGCCGCTCCAGCCGCCGGTAGATCCGGACCCGGACGTGGGCAAGGACCCGGAATGCGGCGTCGTGTGACGCGAGCCGCTCGAGGTAGCGCGAGACGCCCCGGCCCGCGCTCAGCGCCCGGACCGCGACCACGGCCGCTGAGATCGCCAGGATGCCGGGATGCTGTGACGCTCGCGCCAGCAGGAACCCGGACACCGCCAGCAGCGCTACGCCACACCCCGTGGCAGCGGCCCCGGCCGCCACTGCGAGCAGCAGCCGGGCACGCAGCGGCCGGGACCCCAGGGCCAGCCTGAGCAGCCGCAGGAGCGGATCGTACCGGGCGATCATGGTACGACCACCAGCCCGGCCGGGTCGCTGAGCCGGCCCTGGTCCAGGGCCAGGATCCGGGCGGCGCGGTCAGCTCGGGGTGGCGGCCGGTGAGTGATGAGGATGACGGTGCGGTCGGCCATCCGCGTCGCAATGGCGGTCATGACCGCGTCGGCGCTGGCCGGGTCGAGGTGTGCGGTGGGCTCGTCGAGCAGCAGGACCGGAGCCTGGCGCAGGAACGCCCGGGCCAGCGCGATCTTCTGCCGCTGCCCGGCCGACAGGCTCCGGGCGCCCTCGGTGAGCTGGGTATCGTAGCCACCGGGCAGCCGGCGGATGAAATCGTCCGCCCCGGCCAGGCGGGCGGCCGCCGCGATATCCGGCCGTCGCGCCCCGGGCTGACCCAGTGCGATGTTGTCGCCCACGGTCGCGGCGAACAGATGCGGGTGCTGCGGAACCCAGGCGATCTGGGCCAGCCAGCGATCGTCCGGGATGCGCGCCAGGTCGACGCCACCTGCCGTGACGGCCCCGCTGGCCGGGGCGGCGAAGCGAAGCAGCAACGCTAGCAGCGAGCTCTTGCCCGCGCCGCTCGGGCCGGTCAGGACGATGTGCTCGCCGGGCCGTACGGTCAGGCTGATCTCGTCGAGCGCCGGCCGGGCCCGGTTCGGGTAGGTCAGGCTCACCGCCCGGAGCATGATATCCGCGCGGCCCAGGTCCACGTCGGTGCTCCGGGCGGCGGTGACCGGCGGCCCGGGCAGCGGGGTGTCGAGGATCTCGAAGGCGCGCCGTGCGGCCGCGGAGCCGTCCGCGCTGGCGTGGAACTCGGCGCTCGCGTTGCGCAGCGGCAGGTAGGCCTCGGGGGTCAGCAGCAGGACCAGAAGCGCCGTCTGGTAGCCGACGTGGCCGGCCAGCAGCCGGAGGCCGATCTCGACGGCGACCAGGGCGGTGGCCAGCGCCGCGGTGAGCTCCAGGGCCAGGGCGGACAAGAACGCCACCCTCAGTGCCGCCATGGTCGCCTTGCGGTGCGCGCTGGTGACTTCCCCGATCACGTCGGCCTGGGCCCGGGCGCGGCCGAACAGCTTCAGGGTGGGCAGGCCGGCCACCACGTCGAGGAAGTGGCCGCCGAGACGGGCCAGCAACTGCCACTGACGCTGGGTCTGTGCCCGGGTGTGCCATCCGATGAGGATCCCGAACACCGGGATCAGCGGCAACGTCACCGCGATGATGACCGCGGAGATCCAGTCGGCGAACGCCACCCGGGCCAGCACGACCAGCGGGACGGTAACACCTAGCACCAGGCGCGGCAGGTACCGGGCGAAGTAGGCATCGAGCCCGTCCAGCCCCCTGGTCGCGAGCGTGGTGATCTCCCCGCGTGGCTGGCCGCCGAGCCACTGCGGGCCGAGCCGCAGGACGTGGGCGCTGAGCCGCCGTCGCAGCCCTGATTTCACCGCGGCCGCCGCGCGCAGCGCCGCGGCCTCTCCTCCGGCGGCCGCGACGGCCCGCCCGGCCACCACCACGCCGAGCCAGGCCAGCACGCCGGACAGCGCGGCAATCCCGGTGCCGCGCGCCGCCCCTGCCAGGGCGCGCGACAGCAGGTCGGCCTGGAACAGGATCAGCACCGCGCCCGCCAGACCGAGCGCGACCGTTACCGCCAGGTATCCGCGTGCCGATCGGGCCTGCCGCAGCAGACGCGGATCAACCGTCCTCCGCATGACGTCCATGCTGGCAGCGGACCTCATCCGGCCCATCGTCCGCTACGGATGATGCCTGGCTTCGGCGAGGAGTCTAGAAATTGCGATGATGGCAACCTACGACCTGCTCGCGCCGCACTACGATGCCGTGACGGGTGATTCCTCCACCGAGGCGGCGCTTATCCGGGACATCCTCGAGCAGCGTCATGGCCGGGTCGCGACGCTGCTCGACGTGGCCTGCGGGACCGGGGCCATCACCGTGCCCCTCTCACGCGCCTACCAGGTCAGCGGCCTGGATATAGCCCCTGGCATGCTCGCTGTGGCGCGCGGGAAGCTCCCCGGGGACGTGCCGCTGTACCTCGCCGATATGACCAGCTTCACGCTCAGCACCAGATTCGACGCCATCGTCTGCGCGTATCAAGGCGTCAATCACCTGCTCAGCCTCTCGGCCTGGCAGAGTTTCTTCAGCTGCGCCTACCGGCACCTCAATCCCGGCGGCGTGCTCGTATTCGACATCGCCACCGTCAGGTACCTCATGACGATGGCCAGCATGGGGAAGGTAGTGCAGCAATTCGGTGATAACTACCTGCAGATAACGGTGAGCACGACCGACGGTGCCCGGTTCAGCTGGCATATCGAGGTATTCGAACTGCAGCGAGACGGAAGATACACGCTGCTCACCCAGGCCGTCGAGATGCGATCTTTCCCCGTCGATCAGGTTGAACAGGCGCTGCGCCGTCGCTTCACCGACATAGAGGTCATCGGCGGTGACGACCATTCAGCCGACCGGGAGAACGAGGGCAGGATCTGGCTGGCGTGCGCCAGACCGTGCTGAGCCGACCCGCAGTCACCCACGGCAGGTGAGCCGCTCCGGGCTGGCCCGGCTCACGATGGATATGTGAGCATGCCCTCTGATCCGCGCGCGCTCCTGCGCAGCCGCGCTTACCTGCGACTGCTGATCATCGCGGCGGCTCTCGGGGTTCCGGTCTCAGCCGCCGCCTACGGCTTCCTCGCGCTGGTCGGCTACCTCCAGCCGGAAATCTTCACCCATCTTCCCCACGGCCTGGGCTTCCGGAATGTGCCTGTGTGGTGGCCACTGCCCGTGCTTGCGGTGGGTGGCCTATTGACCGGTCTGGCCATCAGGTACCTGCCGGGCACCGGCGGCGCGCACCCGGCGGAGGGCTTCAAGACGCACCGTGCCCCGACGCCGGCCGAAATGCCCGGCGTGATACTGGCCGCCCTGGCCACCTTGATCTTCGGCGCCGTGCTCGGACCCGAGGCGCCCCTGATCGCCATCGGCGGCGGCCTGATCGTGCTGGCCCTGCGGGCCGCCCGCCGTGACGTGCCCGACCAGGCCACGGCCGTCCTCGCCTCGGCGGGAAGCTTCGCCGCCATCAGCACGCTGCTCGGTTCGCCGATCATCGGCGCGTTCTTGCTCATGGAGGCGTCCGGGCTGGGCGGACCGATGCTGGGCCTCGTCCTAGTGCCCGGCCTGCTGGCCGCGGGCATCGGCTCGCTCATCTTCCTCGGGCTGGACGCCTGGACCGGGCTGGGCACCTTCTCCCTGGCCGTCCCGGGCCTGCCGCACTTCGGCGCGCCGACCATAGCGGAATTCGGGTGGGCGATCGTCATCGGGCTGGCCGCGGCCCTGCTCGGCGCCGGCATCCGCTGGCTGGGGCTGCGGCTGCAGCCGTTCTCGCTTCGCTCGCCGCCCGCCGCCGCCCTGGTGGCGGGCCTGGTCGTGGCGGGACTTGCCATCGCGTACGCCGAGGGCACGGGGAAGAACACCTCCGATGTCCTGTTCTCCGGGCAGAACGCCCTCGGGCCGCTGATCACGCACACTGGCTCGTACACCGTCGGGGCGCTCTTGCTTCTCCTCGCGTGCAAGAGCCTGGCCTACGGCGTGTCGCTGAGCAGTTTCCGGGGCGGCCCGATCTTCCCGGCCCTGTTCATCGGAGCGGCCGGGGGCATGGCCCTGTCCCACCTGCCGGGCTTGCCGCTGGTCTCCGGGGTGGCCACCGGCATCGGGGCGATGTCGGTGGTCATGCTCACCCTCCCGCTGACGTCGGTGCTGCTGGCGACGCTGCTGGTGGCCTCAGACGGTCTGGCCGTGATGCCGCTGGTCATCGTGGCGGTCGTGGTCGCCTACGTCGCCTCGGCCCGGCTCACGCCGGCCGAGCCGGCCGCGCCGGCCGAGCCGCCGACGGCCACACGGGCCGCGGCCGCGGATCCCTCCGTAACTCCGCGTGCTTAATGCTGCACATCCGCGTCGTCACCACGCCTGGTCTCACCGGGCGGCTGCTCGACCGGCTCGCGGAACTGCCGGGCATCCGGAACCTGATCGTGCTCGAGGGCGCCGCGCGGCCCTCCGGCGACGCCATCTTCTTCGACGTAGATCACAGTGCCGCCAACCCCGTGTTCCGGGCGCTACGCGCCCTGAGCCTTGATCACGACGGCGCGGTCACCGTGGAGCAGGTGGACGCCTCGCTCGCCCGCACCACCGGCGCGACCACCGCCATCGGCTCGCCGGCCAGCGAAAAGGCCCCGGTATGGGAAATGGTCGAGGCCGCCATCCGCCGCGGAGCGGTGTATTCCCCGAGCTTCTTCGGCCTGCTGGCCATCGCCGGGCTGATCGGCGCGGTGGGAATCCTGACCAACTCGCAGATCCTCATCGTCGGCGCGATGGTGGTCGGCCCCGAATACGGCGCCATCATCGCCGTGGCGCTGGGGATCAGCAAG
>DAIOWL010000193.1:0-1837 GCA_036758545.1 Streptosporangiaceae bacterium
TCCACTGGTGTCCTCGCCTCCCGTCCGCGTGCGGTAGGCAGCGCAGGCTTGCTTTGGCACCAAGCCATGTGTTGCGGCCGCGGACTCAGAACAACTAGCCGGGCGGCCTCTCACCGCCAGCGGAAGCCTCGCCTGACCCATCGGCGCTCTCGAGCGGCTTGATGAGCTCCGGACCGTTGTTCCGCACGGTATTGACGGCCATGGATACGGGATGCGACGTCAGGCCGCCCGCCATCGCGGGGAGCATCGCCGCGTGAATCTGGCCGGGCTCGGTATTGGCCGGGTCGAGCCAGTCTGCCCAGTGCTCAGGCTTGATCACCATGGGCATGCGATCGTGGATCTGGCCGACATCGTCGGTTGCCTGGGTCGTGATAATCGCGGCCGTCCACAGCCAGGCGCGCTCGTGATCGTCGGGAAGCGAATCGTCCCGCCAGAGCTCGTAGAGTCCGGCGAAGGCGAGGGCTCCCCCGTCCGTTCGGTAGATAAAATACGGCTGCTTACGCTTCTTGCCCCCGTCAGAAATGGCCTGCCACTCGTAGTAGCCGTCGGCCGGGAGGATGCACCGGCGCTTGGTGAAGGCACGCCTGAAGGCCGGCTTGACCGCCACCGTCTCGGCCCTGGCGTTGATCATCCGGCTGCCGATCGAGGCCTCCTTGGCCCAGGAGGGCACCAGGCCCCAGCGGAGCACGCGCAGCTCACGGGCCTGCGGCTCCTCCTCACGGGCCGGCCGTTCGAGGACGGCGAAAATCTTCTTGGTCGGCGCCACGTTGTAGTCGGGGGCAGGCTCCGGGTCGGGCGAGGCAGCCACCCGGTCGCGCTCCACGCCGAACTCCTCGAGGAGCTCAAGACGCTTGCGCGCCGAGACAAAACGACCGCACATGCAATCTCTTCCTAAACTGGTTGCTACCTGGACAGGTCCCGTTAAGCCTGGATTGGCATTCATAACCAGAATCCGGCCGGCCAAACCAATGGGAGTCACCCCCGCTGGCCAGCACAGTAGGCTCGACGGTATGCACGTGGTTAACAACCAGGACCGCACCTGGGCTTCCCCGGCCGCGACCGGGCCGGTCAGCGCGCGTGTCCGGCTGCCGGCCTCCAAGTCCATCACCAACCGGGCCCTGGTGCTGGCCGCGCTCGGCGACGGTCCCGCCGTGATCACCAGCCCGCTGCGGGCCAGGGACACGACGCTGGCCGCCGGCGCCCTGCGCGCGCTGGGCAACAAGATCACTGAGTCCCGAACGGGCTGGGTCATCACGCCCGGGCAGCCGGCTCCGGGCGCCGAGGTCAGCGTGAACCTGGGGAACGCCGGCACCGTGATGCGGTTCGTGCCCGCGCTGGCCGCGCTGACCTCGGCGGTCGTGTCTTTCGACGGAGACGAGCGGATCAGGCTGCGCCCGATCGGCCCGATCCTGGCGGCGCTGCGCCAGCTCGGCGCGCAGATCGAGGACGGCGGCCGGGCCGCGGTCCCGTTCACCGTGCACGGCCGCGGCGCGGTCCGCGGCGGCACCGTGGTGCTGGACGCTTCGGGGTCATCGCAGCTGGTCTCGGGCCTGCTGCTGGCGGCGCCCCGGTTCGACGAGGGTATCGACGTGCGGCACGAGGGGCCGCCGGTGCCCTCGGCGCCGCACATCGCGATGACCGTGCGCATGCTGCGGGCGGCCGGGGCTTCGGTGGAGGAACTGGCTTCCGGTGCTGGCGGCCGGCCTGACGCCTGGCGGGTGCGGCCGGGGCGGCTCAGCCTCGGTTCGGTCACGGTGGAGCCCGACCTGTCCAACGCGGGCCCGTTCCTGGCCGCGGCGCTGGTCACCGGCGGCACGATCACCATTCCCGACTGGCC
>DAIOWL010000193.1:1937-9733 GCA_036758545.1 Streptosporangiaceae bacterium
CTGCCCGACGGGCTGCAGATCAGGCCGCGCCCGCTGCGGGCCGAGGCAGCGGACGGACCGTTCGGTACCTATGATGACCACCGGATGGTGATGGCGGCGGCCGTTCTCGGCCTGGCCGTACCGGGCCTGCGGGTGGCAGGCGCCGCCACGGTGGCCAAGACCTTCCCGGACTTCCTGGACCTCTGGGAGTCGATGCTCAGGCCGGAACTCTGAGGGTGCCGTGAGCCCGCGGTCTGGCTACTCGCGGCTGGACGAGGACGACGTCCGGGTCCGGCCCGGCCGCGGCTCCCGGCCGCGCACCAGGCGGCGCCCGGCGCACGAGACGGCCGTGCAGGGCTTCGTGACCAGCGTGGACCGGGGCCGGTACGGGTGCATGACCGACGGCAGGCTGATCGTGGCGATGAAGGCGCGCGAGCTCGGTAAGGGGTCGGTGGTCGTCGGCGACCGGGTGGCGCTGGCGGGCGACACCTCGGGCGCCGAGGGCACGCTGGCCCGGATCGTCCGGGTCGAGCCGCGGACCAGCGCGCTGCGCCGGTCCGCCGACGACACCGACCCGGCCGAGCGGATCATCGTGGCCAACGCGGACCAGCTGGTGATCGTGTGCGCGCTGGCCTCGCCGCCGCCCCGGCTCCGCTTCATCGACCGCTGCCTGGTCGCCGCGTACGACGGCGGGCTCGATCCGCTGCTGGTTCTGACCAAGGCGGACCTGGCGTCGCCGCGCCGGGTCCGGGCCATCTACCGGCCCCTCGGGCTGCCGATGCTCACCACCAGGCGGCCGCTGCCGCCGCGCACCCTGTCCCGGGTGCGCAATCTCCTGACCGGGCGGATCAGCGTGCTCATCGGGCAGTCCGGGGTGGGCAAGTCCACCCTGGTGAACACGCTGGTGCCGGAGGCTGAGCGTTCTGTCGGAGTGGTCAACCCGGTGACCGGGCGGGGCCGGCATACGTCGTCCTCCTTGGTGGCGCTGCCGCTGGGTTCGGGGTGGCTGATCGATACTCCGGGCCTGCGCGGGTTCGGCCTCGGGCATGTGAGCGCCGAACGGGTGGTGGAGGCGTTCGGGGATCTGGCCGAGGGCACGATCGCGTGCCCGCCCGGCTGCGATCACCTCTCCCCCGACTGCGGCCTGGACGCGTGGGCGCGAGAGCACCACGCCGAGGCGCGCCTGGATTCGCTGCGCCGCCTGCTGCGTAGCCGCGAGGGAAGCAGCCCGGATTAGCCCGGAGGGATTCTAGTAACATCTGCACCACTCGTACCGAGGCGTGGATGCAGCGTTCATGCTGCTGGGACGCGATGCCATTTAGTTAATGAGCCGCGGCCGGGCGGCACGCTCTAGAAAACCGGACTCAGGTCACGCCGACACCATCAGCCTCATGATCCGGGTGCGCCGGGCCAGCTGGAACGTCATGAAACCCCGGTCCAGTGCGTTCTAGCGCGGCGGAATCCGGGTTCCATGGCGTCTGGCAGCGGACGGGACGCAGTGGAATCCGGGTTTCATGGCGTCTGGCAGCGGACGGGACCCAGCGGAAGCCCGGTCTCATTGCGTTCGGCAGCGGGGCCGATCTGTGGCGATCGCTGGGCGAGTCGAGAATCCATGGCTCCACGCGGCCTTCTCGGGCTGGCTCCAACCACGGTGATGTGACGTTGCCGTGGTTCTGACCACGGCAATGTGACTTTGCCGTGGTTGTCGTCACGCCTGGCTTGGTGGGTGAGTGATGACGGGGACAGGTGTGACGGGCCGGAGGCGGGCAGGACGGGAGGCGACTCGGCGCAGCTGCGTAGGGGTGACCCGAGGGGCGGGAGCGCGGTTAGTTCGAGAAGTCCTGGGTGAGCCAGACGGTGCCCTTGGAGTCACGGAAGACGACGATGCCGATGTGGGTGAAGGAACTGCTGAGAATGTTCCGGCGGTGACCGTCGTCGGGCGGCTTCTCGTTGAGCATGGACTGGGTGAGGCCGACCGCCATCTTGGCGATGGCCGCGCTGGTGTCAGCGACCGGGCCGCCTTCGCCGATGTTCTCCCCGGCCGCGGTCCAGTGGACGCCGGCGGCGGTCTCGCGGGCGCCGAGATCGGGCTCGCCGGGGCACTGGTGGGAAAGGCCGCAGCCGCCGGCCATCCTCGAATTGTGCGCTGACGCGCTGGAATTCAGGCCCGCGGTGATCGTTAGCGAGGCTAGGCCCGCGGCCGAACGGGCCTGGTTGATGAGCGCGAGGACCTGAGTAGCCGCGCTGCCCGAGGAGGTGCCTGCGGGGCTTGTCGCGGACGCCGTGGGCGCCGAGGACGTGGGCGTCGTGGACGAGGGTGCGGTGCTCGCGGACGCGGACGGTGACGGCGTGGCGTGGCGGTGCCTGCTCCGGGCGGCCGACGGTCTCGGCGACAGCGAGGCGGGCACGCTGGCGACGGCGGCGTGGAAGGGCTGCCCGGCGCAGGACCCGGATCCGGCGGCCGACGCGTCGCAGAGGAGGGATGCCCGCGGGGTGGCGATCAGCGCGCCCGTCGCGGACGCTGGAGCCGGGACGGCACCGCGGGTCAGGTAGACGCCCGCGCCCGCGAGCAGCGGCAGCACCAGCACACCACCGAGCAGGACGCGGGCGCGGCGGCCGAGCCGACGAGTACGCCGCGGCGGACCGCCGGGGGGCGGGCCGTAGGGAGACGAGGCACCGGGAGGCGGGCCGTAGGGGTAGGAGTCGTCGGGGGGCGGGGAGGCGTCGGGGGGCGGGGCGTAAGGGTAGGAGGCGCCGCGCCTGGGGGCGCGATGGCGTGCGGGTGCTCCGGCCGGCATGTCAACCGCCCGTCTCGGCGTGCATGCCGGACCGCCCGTGGCCGTCCCCTGGTGTCCAGGGATCATGAAAATCCATGTGGGCGTGACACTAGAGGATCTGCGCCGGATTTTCGGGAGATTCGGCAGATACGGGCGCGTCGCCAGCTGACAGCGCTAGCTGACGGTTCCGCCGGCCCGCCAGTAGACGCCGTACGCGGTGCGGGACATGAACTGCTCGTCGACCAGGTACCGGCGCAGCGTGCAGTGGTCGTCGAAGACCTGCCTGAGGATCTCGTCGACCGCGGCTTCGGGATATCTGCGGCCGGGCTCGAACGCCTGCACCACGTGGTCGAGCAGCAGGCGGCGCCGGGTGCGCTTGGCCGGCATCGCGGTGATCCTGCCGCTTTTGACGAACGGCCGGAGCTGGAGCGGCGGGTCCGCGAGGAGGCCGTCGGCGTTTTCGTCCATCGTGGGCCAGTATGACGCGGGCGCGGCGGACCTGGCCAGCGAGATACCCCAGGCGGTACCGTTCCGGGGTGGTGGCACGCTATGACGATGACCTGCGCTTCGCGCATGTCCTCGCAGACAACGCCGACGACATCACCACGCGCCGGTTCCGCGCGCTGGATCTGCGGGTCGACACCAAGCCCGATCTCACGCCGGTGTCGGACGCCGACCAGGCGGCCGAGGAGTCGCTGCGCAACGTGCTGCGCCGGTCCCGTCCGCGCGACGCGGTGCTGGGCGAGGAGACCGGCCGGAGCGGTTCGGGGCCGCGGTGCTGGGTCATCGACCCGATCGACGGGACCAAGAACTACGTACGCGGCGTGCCGGTATGGGCCACGCTGATCGGGCTGATGGACGGCCCGGACGTCGTGGTCGGGGTGGTGTCCGCACCCGCCCTGAGCCGTCGCTGGTGGGCCGCCCTCGGCGGCGGCGCGTGGACCGGGCGCAGCCTGACCAAGGCGTCTCCGCTCCGCGTGTCCGGGGTGACCAAGATGGGCGACGCCTCGCTGTCCTACTCCAGCCTCGGCGGCTGGACCGAACGCGGGCTGCTGGACAACTTCCTCGGCCTGACCCGGTCGGTCTGGCGGACGCGGGCGTTCGGGGATTTCTGGTCGCACATGCTGGTCGCGGAGGGCGCCTGCGACATTTCGGCCGAACCCGAGGTGAACCTGTGGGACCTGGCCGCGCTGCAGGTCATCGTGACCGAGGCGGGCGGGAGGTTCACCTCGCTCGAGGGCGAGGTGACGCCCGGCGGCGGCAGCGTGGTGTGCACCAACGGACATCTGCACGACGAGGTGCTGGCCCAGTTGAATAGCAACCCGTGAGCGGAGGAATCCGGGGTTGCCCTCCGGGGTGAATTAACCGATGCTGGGTGAACGTCACAAATGCACAAGCGTCGGAACCAGGGGGTGTTACCCGTGAAGGTACGAGACGGCATGTCCCACCTCGTGCTCACCATCGGGCCAGCGCACACGCTGCGGCAGGCGGCGCGCATGATGTCGGCGCGCCGGATCGGCGCCGCCGTCGTGATCGACCCGGAGCACGCTGGCATCGGCATCCTGACCGAACGTGACATCCTCGACTCGGTGGCGGCGGGCGAGGACCCGGACGCCGAAATGGCCGCGCAGCACCGCACCGAAGAACTCACCTTCGCCTCGCCCGACTGGACCCTGGAGGAAGCCGCCGCGGCCATGGTCAAGGGCGGGTTCAGGCACCTCGTGGTGGTCGAAGACCACGATGTGGCCGGGCTGCTTTCCATGCGCGACATCGTCCGCTGCTGGACCTCGGCGGAGGCGGCTCAAGGGACCAGCGCGCAGCCCGCCGCGACGTCCGCGTGAACCCCGGCACCGTGGAACACAGGGCTGGAGAACGGCGGGGAGCCGCGTCTGGGTGACGAACGGGCGGACGTACCGGCGATGGCCGGCCATAGCGGACACTTAGGACATGGACCGCGAAGGCGCGGAAACCTATCTGCGGTCGCTGGCCGAGGCCGCGATGCGCGGATCGCTGGCGCCTGTCATGGCGCCCCGCGCGCCGAACGCGAGCACGATTATGGCGGCGGGGCACGCCCTGACCGCGGTGGGAGCCCTCGACCCGGTCACCGCCGAGGAGATCCTGACCGACTTCAGGCTGGCCGTGACCGTGCGGCAGTTGCACCACGAACCCGCCGGGCAGGGGGTGACGGCGGCCGAGTGGCTCACCCAGAGCCAGGCTGTCCTGCGCCCGAGGCAGGCCCCGGCCCCGTCACCGGGGGAAGGAACGCCCGGGGAGGACGCCGATCACGGGCAGGCCGGCCACGACCAGGGCGGCCGGTTCGTCCGGGTCGGGCTGACGGTCCCGTTCCGCGCGGGGGCCGTCCGCGGCGAGCTGTGCCTCATGTCGTTCGCGCAGACCGGCTCGGGCGCACGGTTCATCGCGGCATGGCAGGTACATTCCCCGTCGCTGGAGGTCCAGCTGAGCCATAACTATCCCGGCCTGGTCCCGATCGACGAGTTCACGGTCACCGACGACCGGGGGGTCCGGTACCAGCTCGACCTCACGCCCGGCAGCGACCTGGCGTGGCCGAACGTGATCAGGCTGAGCCCGGCACCGCCGGAGGCCACCCGCTGGCTCGACGTGGCCCCGCCGTACCGGCAGCCGGTCCGGGTCAGCCTAGGCTCCGGCGAGCCGGCTCCGGCGGGCGATGAGGCCCAGGTCAGCGACACCAAGCTCAGCCCGGGTGAGCACCTGCTGGTGATGCTGGCCGAGCGGCTGCTCACCGGGACGCCCGAGTTCCCGCGCCGCGGGCTGCTGGCCGCGCCGCCCACCAGCCCGCGGCAGGTCGTGGCGGGCGGGTTCGGCGTCATCATCGCGGCGCTCGAGGCGGCCGGCGTGCTGTCGCCGCTCAGCCCGGTGCCCGCCCGGCTCGCCACGCTGTGCGCCAGCCTGGACCTGGCCGGGCACGGCATCGCCGCGCCGCCAACGCTCGACATGCCCGAACCCTGGCTGAGCCTGCTGGCGCACTACCAGCGCAGGAAGCCGGAGCCGACCCAGATGCGCGAGGGCTACGCGGCCCTGGCCGCCAGCCTGCCGGAGCTGGACGGCATCCGGGTGATCCTGCTCGGCCTGCAGCACACTCAGGGTGGTTCGGCCCTGCACGTGCTGGTCCAGGGCCGGATCCCGGAGCCCCGGCCCGGGCCGCTCGACATCGACCTGAACTTCCCGCTGTCGCTCTGGCTCAGGGACGGCGGCGGCCGATGGCACGCCGCCCGCCCGGACCGCTGCCACCAGGCCGGCCGGGAGCGCGCGATCCGGCTCCGGCTGGTGCCGCCGCTGACCCGGCCCGCCGAAAGGGTCGAGGTGCTGGCCGGCGGCCGGTCGGCCGAGGTCCGCGCCACGCTGCCGCTCCGCTGGAGGTACCTGTCGTGACGGGACCAGGGGGGTCCGGGGGGTCGACCCCCCGGGGTGGGCAAGCAGAGCACGGGCCGTGGTTCACGTCCCTCCCGCCGTGCGAGACGCTCGTGCCGTGCGGGCAGGGCCGGCATGGCGTCCGCTGGGAAGCCGGGGAGTTCCGGCTGCCGAGCCACGCCGACCCCGAGGCGGAGCTCGTGCTGGCCGCGCTCGGCGGGGACAAGGCCCGCTGCGTCGAGATCGCCGAGGCATGGCAGCGGCACACCGCTGACCTGACCGTGCTGGGCATCGGCCCCCGCGGCCCGGCCGACGAGGTGCTGGTGAGCTGGGATGACGTCGACGCGGCCGGGCAGGCCGCCCGCGGCGGCGGATGGGGGTGGGGCGGCCCCGGCGCCGCCCACGGGACGAGACGCCTGGCCAGCCCGCCCACCGCGGCGATCGCCAGGGCCGCCATCAGGCACACGCACCACCAGCGGGAGGCCGGGGAGGCCAGCCAGCGCAGGCTGGACATGCTGTCACTGCTCGCGCTGGGGACGGGGTTCCAGATCCGGCTGATCGGGCACGTCGTCGCGGCGCACGCGGACCGGCTGGACGAGCCGGACGAGCACGGGTCCAGCATCCGGCCCGCGCTCAGCGCCGCCCTGGCCGGCCGGGTCGCGCTGGTCGCCGAGCAGTGGCTCGGCATCGATCCGGACCAGGTGGAGGTGTCTTTGTACCGGGGACCCGGGTGGGGTTCGGTCGAGCTGACCGGGCGGGGCGAGCAGCGGCGGCTGCGCGTCAGCCTGCCCGCGTCGTGGCTGGCCCGGGTGTGGACCAGCGGGCTGGCGGTGACCGGCGGTCACCTGGTGGTGGCGGTCGATCGTGCGGGCTGGCCGGACGCCCATGTACTGGCGCTGCGCGCACCGGGCGCCGAACCCGTTTCGCTCAGCGCGCACGCCGTCGGCCACCCGTCCGGTGCCGTCGATGCCCCACACTGGGAGATATGAGCGCGCAGAATCCGGCGGTGGAAGCACTCGGGGTCGCGGTCGCGGCCCGGGTGCCGGTGCTGCTCTGGGGTGCGCCAGGCACCGGCAAGACGTCCGCGATCCGCGCGATGGCGGAATCTATGGACCTGCCCTGCGAGACGGTGATCGCCTCGATCAGGGAACCCTCCGATTTCGCCGGGCTGCCCATCGTGGTCGGGGGCGAGGTCCGGTTCGCGCCGCCGGCCTGGGCGCGGCGGCTGGCCGAGGCCGGACGCGGGGTGCTGTTCCTCGACGAGCTGTCCACCGCCCCGCCCGCCGTCCAGGCCGCCCTGCTCCGGGTGGTGCTGGAGCGGGCGGTCGGCGACCTCACGCTGCCCGACGAGGTGGCCGTGGTGGCCGCGGCCAACCCGCCGGAGCAGGCCGCCGACGGCTGGGACCTGTCCGCGCCGCTGGCCAACCGGCTCTGCCACCTGGCCTGGCAGACCGAGCCGCGCGCGGTGGCGGACGGGCTGGCGGGCGGCTGGTCCGCGCCGGTGGTGCCGGTGCTGCCCGACGGGTGGCAGGCGGAGGAGATCTTGTCCCGCGGCCTGGTCGCGGCCTTCCTGCACGTCCGGCCCGGGCTGGCCTGCGCGCCGCCGTCGAACGCGGCGGCCGCGGGACGCGGCTGGCCGTCACCGCGCAC
>DAIOWL010000194.1:0-9703 GCA_036758545.1 Streptosporangiaceae bacterium
GCGAAGGACCCGCCGAGCGGGCCCGCTCGATCTCCCGTCACCCGCTCAGGCGCCGTAGGCGGGCACGACCGCCCCGCTGACCGGCGCGGCGGCGTCGCTCACGAGGTAGACGATGATGTCGGCGACCGCCTCCGGCGCGACCGCGTGGGCCAGCAGGTCCGGCGTGAAGTACGGACGGTTCTTGGCGGTGTCGAGCAGTTGCGGCGCGACCGCGTTCACCCGGATCCCGAGCGGGCGCAGTTCGAGGTCGAGCACGCGGGTGAGGTGGACCAGGGCCGCCTTGCTGACGGCGTAGGTGGCCATCCCGGCGGTGGGCTCCAGGCCCGGGCGGGCGGCCACGTGCACGATGGAACCCGAACCGCGTTCCCGCAGGTACGGGACCACCGCCTGGGTCAGCCACAGCGCCGCGCCCATGTTGACGTCGAGCATCAGCCGTAGGTCCTCTGGCGTCGCCGTGAGTGCCTCGCCCAGGTGGTACATGCCGATGGTGTTCACCAGCACCTCGGGCGGCCCGACCTCGGCGGCGATCCGGTCGACGACGCTCCGGGCCGCGGCCGGGTCAGTCGGGTCGGCCGTCTCGCGCCGGATGCCGTCCGGCAGCTCCTTCAGCCCCTCCTCGCTCCGGTCGGTCCCGACCACGGTGAACCCGGCGGCGGCCAGTTTCTCCGCCGTCGCGCGGCCGAGCTCTCCGCCCGCGCCGACCACGATCGCTACACGCTCGCTCATGCGTTTCTCCTTTCGGTCATGTTCAGCTTCGCCACCGGAATGGTGATAGGACGTCACCGGATTCCGGTGATCTGCAGGCGATCTACGCGAGTTACGCTGACCGGGTGCCTAAGGGGCTGATCGGCCGTCACGACCTGGTCGCCGCGCTGGACCGCGCGGCCGGGAAGCGGGTCACGATCATCTCGGCGCCGGCCGGCAGCGGGAAGACGTCACTGCTGCACGAGTGGGCCGAACGGGCGGGCCAGCAGCGCCGGATCGCCTTCATGTCTGTGCCGCCGGGGCAGCACGACGCGCAGCTGTTCTGGCTCGCGCTGCTGGGTGCGGTCCGGGCCGCGACCGGCGGCGCCGGGCCCCCGCCCGCGGTGCCCGGGTTCAACGGCCAGGCCATGGTGGACAAGGTGCGGTCCGAGCTCGCGGAGGCTAGTCCGTTCGGCTTGATTATCGACGACCTGCACGAGCTGAGCTCCGCCGAGGCCGTTCGGCAGCTCACGGCGCTGCTGACGAGCCTGCCCCCGGGTGTCCACGCGGTCGTGGCCACCCGCCGCGACCTCCCGCTGCACCTGCACCAGCTCCGGCTCGCCGGGGAGCTGGCCGAGATCCGCACCGCGCAGCTGCGCTTCACCGAAGACGAGACCCGGGAGCTCCTGGCCGCCGCCGGGCTCGCGCTGCCCGGCCCGGTGGTGGCCATGCTGCACCAGCGGACCGAAGGCTGGGCGGCCGGGCTGCGGCTGGCCGCCCTGTCCCTCGACGGGAACCCGCACCCGGAACGGTTCGTGGCCGAGTTCTCCGGCAGTGACCGGACGGTGGCTGAGTACCTGGTGGCCGAGATGCTGGACCGGCAGCCGGCAGAGGTGCAGCGCCTGCTGCTGCGGACCTCCCTGCTGGACCGGGTCAATGGCGAGCTGGCTGACCTGCTCACCGGCAGCACCGGTTCGGAACGGATCCTGCTGGACCTGGAGGATGCCAACGCGTTCGTCGTGTCGCTCGACCCCGGCCGAACCTGGTTTCGCTACCACCACATGTTCAGCGGGCTGCTCCGGCTGGAGCTACGCCGCACCCTCCCCGGGGACATCCCTGAGCTGCACCGGCTCGCCGCGCGATGGTTCGCCGAACACGCCGACACCGTTGAGGCCATCGGCCACCGGCAGGCGGCCGGCGACTGGTCCGATGCGGCCCGGCTGCTCACCGACCACGCCCTCAGCCTCACCCTCGACGGCCAGGGCGGGACGGTGGCGGCGCTGCTGCGTGCCTTCCCGGCCGGGACCGGCGAGGAGTCCCCCGGGCTGGCCCTGGTGCACGCGATCGCCGACCTCAACCAGCTCCGCCCCGGCGAAGCGGACGCGCATCTCGACGTGGCCAGAGCGTACGCCGCCACGACACCGCCCGGCCGCCAGTACCGGCTGCGGATGGCCATCGCGTCGCTCGACCTGCTGTCGGCGCGGCAGCGCGGGAACTTCGACGGCATCTTCGAGCAGGTCGGCGCGCTGCCCGCCCCGGCGGCCGGCCAGTCCACCGCCGACGTGGCGCTCGGCAGCGACCTGCGGGCGCTCGCGCTGCTGAACCTCGGCGTCACCGAGGCGTGGTCGCTGCGGCTGGCCGCCAGCGAACGGTACCTGCGGGAGGGCGCCGCCCTGGCCCGCGACATCGGCCGACCGTACCTGGAAGTGGCCTGCCTGGCCCACCTGGGCTTCGCCGCCACCGCCCGCTCCTTCTCCCTGGCCCGGCGACACTGCGAGGACGCCATCGCGCAGGCGGCCCGGCACGGCTGGGATGCCCATCCGGTGATCGCCCCCGCCCAGGCGACGCTGGCCGGGATCCTGATCTGGACGGGTGAGTTCGATCACGGCGAGCAGTGGCTGGACCGGGCCAGGCACGCCACCTCGGCCGGGGGCGAGCCGGGCCTGCAGCTGCTCATCCACCTGATCGCCGCCATCCTCCCGGCGGCGCGCGGGCGGCACCGCGAGGCCCTGGCCGAGTTCACCGCCGCCGGGCAGGTGAATGCGCAGATGGCCGGGGAGCACGCGCTGACCTCCCGGGTCACCGCGTGGACGATCGCCACCCAGGCCCGCCTCGGGATGGTCGGGCAGGCGCGGGCCGGGCTCGCCGTCCTCGACGACCGGCTGGCCGGCACCGGCGAGATCCGCAACGCGGCCGCGGTGATCCGCCTGGCCGAGCAGGACCCCGCGGGGGCCCGCCGCGAGCTCAGCACCGTCCTTGACGGCAGCGCTCCCGTCAACCCCTACCTCACGCTGGTCGAGGCGCATCTGCTGGACGCGCTCGCCTGCCGCGGCCTCGGCGACGGGCGGGCGGCACGGGCGGCCGCAGAGCGGGCCCTGCACCTGGCCGAACCGGACCGGCTGATCCTGCCGTTCGCCATGACCGGCGCGTGGGAGCTGCTGACGGCCCTGCCGCCGCAGGGGACGTCGCACACCGCGCTGATCGCCGACATCCTCGACGCCGTCCACGGCAGCGGCCCGGGCGACGCCGCCGAACCCGGGCCGGCCGACGAGCTCAGCCCGAGCGAGCTGCGCGTACTGCGCTACCTGCCGACGAACCTGACCAGGCCCGAGATCGCCGGGCAGCTGTCGGTCTCGCTGAACACCGTCAACACCCACATCCGCCGGATCTACGCCAAGCTCGGCGCGACCGACCGGTCGTCGGCGGTGCAGCGCGGCCGTGATTTGCGGCTGCTGTCATCCGGCCGCGCCCGATAGCGCCAGGATCACCGGATCCCGGCGACGCCGGCTCACCTGACGGCTGCCGACCATGGACCCATGGGTGACGACCCCTTCCTGTACCAGTTCCGGGTCAACGGCCACCTCGGCCCCACCCTGCTGACGGCGTTCCCGGCGCTCGTGCCGCGGCAGCAGGGCGCCGAGACCGTGCTCACCGGCCTGCTGCCGGATATCGCGGCGCTCTACGGCGTCCTCGCCGAGTTCGAGGCGCTCGGCCTCGACCTCCTGGAGGTCCGCAAAGTCCAACCCTGACCTCAGCACTTGTCCGGCGGCAGGTTGTCGTGTGCCCACTGGGCTATCTGGTCCAGGGCGGGCATGAGGGCCCGGCCCCGCTCGGTCAGCTGGTAGGTGACGGTCACCGGAGGGCCGTCACGGACCGTGCGGGTGATCAGGCCGCCGGCGGCCAGGTCGGCGAGCCGCTCGGACAGGACGGAGTCGCTGATCCCGCCGATCCCGCGGGACAGGTCGCGGAAGCCGACGGGCCCGTGCGAGAGGTGGCCGAGGATGATCGCGGTCCACCGCTTGCCCAGGAACCCGAACGCGCGGGCCAGATGCTCGGCCGCTGGCTGGCACGGGTCCGCGCGGACGTCTTCAGCGGCCATAGTGCGCTCCTGAAGGAATATCGACTTCGATTCTAGAAGTCGCTAGTGATAGCATAGTCGATATTAGGAGTGTGGTCATGGCTGACTACGGACACGATCTCATCTTCGGCACCTTCCTCAGCCCGCACAACGCGGAGCCGCAGGCGCCGGTCGCCCTCGCGCGGCTCGCGGAGCGGGCGGGCCTGGATCTGGTGACCTTCCAGGATCACCCGTACCAGCCCGCGTTCCTGGACGCCTGGACCCTGCTGTCCTACGTGGCCGCGAGCACGGAGCGGATCAAGATCTCCGGAAACGTGATCAACCTGCCACTGCGGCCGCCGGTGCTGCTCGCCCGGCAGGCCGCCAGCCTGGACCTGCTGTCCGGGGGCCGGTTCGAGCTCGGCCTCGGCGCGGGCGCCTTCTGGGATGCGATCGAGGCGATGGGCGGGCCGAGACGCTCGCCCGCCGAAGCGGTGGCCAGCCTGAGCGAGGCGATCGACCTCATCCGGGCTACCTGGGACGCCGGCCAGCGGGGCGGCATCTTCGCCGACGGCGAGCAGTACCGGATCCGCGGCGCCAAGCGCGGCCCCGCGCCGGCCCATGACGTGTCCATCTGGCTCGGCGTCCTCGGCCCGCGGATGCTGCGCCTGGCCGGGGAGAAGGCCGATGGCTGGCTGCCCAGCCTGGCCTACCTCAAGCCCGGCGACCTGGAACGCGGCAACGCGATCATCGACGAGGCCGCCGCCGCGGCCGGCCGGGATCCGCGCGAGATCCGCCGCCTGCTCAACATCCCGCCGGAGGCGGCAGGGGTCGATAACCTCCTGCCGTTCGTCCTGCGCGACGGCGTCTCCGCGTTCATCCTGGCCAGTGACGATCCACGGGCCATCCAGGCCTGGGGCGAGGAGGTCGCGCCCGCCCTCCGCGAGGCGGTCGCCCGCGAGCGAGAGGCGGCCGGGACGGAATCCGGGGATGTGGTGCGCGGCCCAAAAGCCCTGGCGCTCCGTCGTGACGGCATCGCCTACCACGCGCTGCCGGCCAGGCTGAGGGCCACCGCGGTCGAACCCGGCGATAAGGCCTACCCCAAGGTGCGCTCCACGTACCTGCGCTCCGGCGCTCCCGGACTGGTCCTGCGGCCGGGTACGGCGGCGGAGGTCGCCGAGGCGCTCGCGTTCGCCCGGCAGCAGCAGGTCCCGCTCGCCGTGCGTTCCGGCGGCCACGGCATCAGCGGCCGGTCCACTAACGACGGCGGCATCGTCATCGACCTGGCCAGGCTCAACCGCGTGGAGGTGACCGGAACCCGGGTGCGAGTCGGTCCCGGGGCCAGCTGGGGACACGTGGCGGAATCGCTCGCGCCCTCCGGCCTGGCCATGAGCAGCGGCGACTACGGCGACGTCGGGGTCGGCGGCCTGGCCACGGCGGGCGGGATCGGGTTCCTGGGCCGCAAGTTCGGCCTCACCATCGACCACGTCACCGCGGCCGAACTGGTGCTGGCCGACGGCCGGATCCTCCGCGCTGACGCCAGCCAGCACTCCGATCTGCTCTGGGCGCTGCGCGGCGCCGGCGGCAACTTCGGCATCGTCACCGCGTTCGAGCTCGACGCCTACCCGGTCAGCGACGTGGTCTTCGCCCAGATGCTCTACGACGCCACCGACGCGACCGGGCTGCTGGAGCGCTGGGGCAAGCTGGTCGAGGCCGCGCCCCGGGAGCTGACCAGCTTCCTGTACCTGTCCCCTGGGCGGGGCGGTTCGGCTCCGGTCGCGCAGGCCCTTACCGTCTGGGCGGGCGACGACACCGACGCCGCCGTCGGCGCGCTGACGCCGCTGCTGTCGGTCGCGCCCGTGCTGCAGCAGCAGGCACAGCTCCTTCCTTACGCCGCGACCGTGGCGCCCCACGACGCCACCCACTACGGCGGCCAGGCCGATCCGCTGTTCAGCAACGGCTTCGCCGTGCACCTCACGCCGGAGCTGAACGAGGGCATCGCGGCCGGCCTGCGTGGTGCTGGCCTGCACGGTGCTGGCCTGCACGGGGCGACGACCCCGTTCGTCGCGATCCGCGCGGTCGGCGGCGCGGTCAACGACGTTGACCCGGACGCCACGGCCTACCCGCACCGGCACCAGAATTTCAACGTCAGCTCGGTAGGCGCGGACGCCGGGCGCTTCCGCGCCCTCTGGGACGAGCTGCGCCCGCACCTGGACGGCCTGTACCTCAGCTTCGAGACCGACCAGCGCCCGCAGCGGCTGCGCGACGCGTTCGGAGGCCCGACCCTGACCAGGCTGCGCGAGCTGAAGGCCGTCTACGATCCGCAGAACGTCTTCAACCAGAACTTCCCGATCGACCCGGTCTCATGATCGTTCTCGGGTCGGCTGCAGCACGGACGAGCCCAGCCAGCGGCTGGCTCGCAGCGCGAGTTCCACGTCGTGCTGGTGCTCGCTCACCGGCCGGCCGAGGCTCTCCTCGGCCTTGCGGATCCGGTACTGGACCGTGTTCTTGTGCAGCATCAGCCGCTCGGCCGTCGTCTTGTAGCTGCTCCCGGCCTGCAGGAAGGTCAGCAGGGTGTCGCGCAGGCGAGCGTGGTTCTCGTCGTCGGCGGCCAGGCCTCCCAGCGTGCTGAGCACCCAGGCCCGCAGCAGGTCGGAGGAGCCGAGCATCATCGCCACCGGTGCGACCTCGCTGAACGTTACCGCCCGCGGCGGCGAGGATCCCGCGGCCAATGCGACCGCCTGGGCGGCGATGGCCTGCTGGTGGGTGATACGGAACCCCGTCGCGCCCTTGGCCGCGTCGCCGAAGGCGAAGTGCAGGTCGGCGTCCGCCCCGGCCGTGCTGGCCTCCGCAGCGTCGAACGTGTCCCGGATCCCCAGCGGCAGCCAGGCCCACGCGCTCGATTCGTCGCGCGGCAGGAACACGGGATCGGCGGTGCAGTTCGCCTTCCCCGCGACGTGGCTTATCGCGTGCTCGAGCCGGGTGATGTCGTCGACGGCGGCCGAGGCGTCGCCCGTCCAGCAGACCAGGCCCACGTGGTACTGGCGCAGCCGGTAGCCCAGGGTGGCCTCCGTCGCGCTCACGTTGATCCGCCGGCCCGACAGCAGGTCGCGGATCCGGGCGGCCCGCGCGGCGCTGCGGTTCCGCAGCCAGTTCTCCCGTTCGAGCGTGTAGGCCGCGACGATCTCCTCGGAGGTCTGGTCGACGTACCCGGCCACGATCTTGGACATGCCCAGCGTGGCGGCGGTAATCATCGCGGCGTCATCGGTCTGCCGGGCCAGTTCGTTGAGGAGCCAGTCGGAGAAGCAGGTGTGCCCGAGCCGGTAGGCGCGCAGCAGCGCGGTCAGCGACGTGCCGCGCTGCGCCCGCCGACGCGCGTATTCCAGGGCCGCGGCCGGAGCCCGCACTGCGCTGAGGTCGATCTGGTGCTGCATGACCTGCAGGCAGGTGTCGATGTTGCTGTGGACGCTCGATGAGAGCAGGGCGAGCACCGTCTTGTCGTCGCGCAGCTCCGGGATATCCCGCAGGATCACGTCATAGACCTGCTCGGACACCGCGGCGGCCCGGCGGCCCACCGCCGTCGCGACGTCGACCATCAACTCGGCGACTGCCGGACCGTCGGTGCCCACCTGCGGATTCTTACACATCCTGCAGCACGGATGAACCCAGCCACTGGCTGGCTCGCAGCGCGAGTTCCACGTCGTGCTTGTGCTCGCCCACCGGCCGGCCGAGGCTCTCCTCGGCTCTGCGGATCCGGTACTGGACCGTGTTCTTGTGCAGCATCAGCCGTTCGGCGGTCAGCTTGTAGCTGCCCCCCATATGCAGGAAGAGCAGCAGGGTGTCGCGCAGGCGAGCGTGGTGCTCGTCGTCGGCGGCCAGGCCCGCCAGCGTACTGAGCACCCACGCCCGCAGCAGGTCCGTGGAGCCGAGCATCATCGCCACGGGTGCGACCTCGCCGAACGCGACCATCCGCGGCGGGGATCCCGCGGCCAATGCGACCGCCTGGGCGGCGACGGCCTGGGCGTGGGTGAGGCGGAACCCCGTCGCGCCCTTCGCCACGTCGCCGAAGGCGACATGGATGTCGGCGTCGAGGCCAGCTGTGCTGGCCGCCGCCGAATCGAACGTGTCCCGGATTCCCAGCGGCAGCCAGGCCCACGCGCTGGATTCGTCGCGCGGCAGGAACACGGGGTCGCCGCCGCAGGCTACCTGCGCGGCCACGTGGCTGATCGCGTGCTCGAGCCGGCTGATCTCATCAGCGGTGCCCGCGGCGTCGCCCACCCAGCAGACCAGGCCTACGTGGTACTGACGCAGCCGGTAACCGAGCGTGGCCTCCGCGGCGTTCACGTCAACCCGCTCACCCGACAGCAGGTCACGGATCCTGGCCGTCCGGGCGGCACTGCGGTTCCGCAGCCAGTTCTCCCTCTCCCGCGTGTAGGCCGCGACCACCTCTTCGGAGGTCTGGTCGATGTAGTCCGCCACGATCCCGGACATGGCCAGCGTGGCCGCACTGATCATCCTGGCGTCACCGGCCTGTTCGGCCAGTTCGCGGAGCAGCCAGTCCGAGAAACGGCCGTGGCCGACCCGGTAGGCCCGCAGCAGCGCGGTCAGCGGCGTGCCGCGCTGCGCGAGGCGGCGCGCGTACTCCACGGCCGCGGCCGGTGCCGCTACCGTGGCCAGGTCGATCCGGTGCTGCATGATCTGCAGGCAGGTGTCGATGTTGCTGCCGACACTCGAGGCCAGCAGGGCGAGCAGCGGCTTGTCGTCGGGTAGCTGCGGAATCTCCCGGAGTATCAGCGCGTAGACGTCCTCGTGGACCACGGCGGCCCGGCGGCCCACCGCCGCCGCGACCTCGGCCATGCTGCCCGGCCAGTACTCGGCCGGGACATCGACGATGATCTGGGTCGTCACGGGTCCAGGCTGGCAGCCGGGCAGGTGACAGGTCGTCACTGGATTCCGGTGATTCGCCTGAACGCAACCCGTGGCCCTATCGGGCTGTATCCGCGGAACCATGAGCGGTCCCGGATTCGTGACGAGCGACCAATGGCCGAACGGGCCCAGGCCCCATACGCTCATCTAATAATGAGCGCTGACGCTGATTCGACCAGTTCCGCCGCTGCCGATGCCGCGGCGGCGCCGCTGGATCTGCTGCTCGCCGACGCGGCCACCGGCATGCTGCGGCGGGTCAACCCGGGCGGCTCCGGCCTGCGCCTGGCCGCGGCGCTGGCGGTCAGGCCGCGGCTGGTCGCCGGGCGGGGGACGCGGCTGGCCGGCGAACTGGCCCGCATCGCCGTCGGCCGGTCCCAGGTGCAGCCGTCCCGGCGGGATCGCCGGTTCGCCGACCCGGCCTGGGCCGGCAACCCGCTGCTGCGCCGCACGATGCAGGCCTACCTGGCCACCGCGGAGAGCGCCGAAGGCGTGGTGGCCGAGGCCGGGCTGGACGAGAAAGATACCGAACGGGTCGGGTTCGTGCTGACCAATATGATCGACGCGCTGGCCCCGAGCAACAACCCGCTGCTGAACCCGGCCGCGGTGAAGGCCGCCGTCGATTCCGGGGGCAAGAGCGCCCTGGCGGGCCTGCGGAATTTCGCCGGCGACATGGCGGTCCCGCCGCGGGTGCCGACCATGGTCGAGCCGGACGCGTTCGAAGTCGGGGTGGACCTGGCCGTCACGCCCGGGTCGGTG
>DAIOWL010000195.1:0-9656 GCA_036758545.1 Streptosporangiaceae bacterium
ACTGTGGCGAATGGCCAGCCCCGCCTGGGCCTGCACGCCGCCCCCGTACCTAGCAGCACAGTTCCTGCCAGCACGGGTCCTGTCCGCACAGTTCCGGACCCGGTATGGACTGTCCCCGGGGTAGCCGTACCCGCCGACGCCATCCTTTCCCGCGCCAGCGCTCAGGCTGCAGACGGCGACGGGCAACCTGTCATCGTGGTCGGCCGGTCCGGGCACGCCGCCCGTCACGTACTCGGCTCGGTGCCCGTTCGGCTCCTCCATCACTCGCCGTACCCCGTCCTGGCCATCCCGTGAGATGGCTAGCCGGCCGGGACCGAGCCGTTCGCTCGGGCGAGCTGTCTCAGATACGAGTAGCCGCGAGTACCGGCACGAGCGCGGAGGCGGCGGCGATCGCGAGGGTAAGCACGGCCAGTGCCAGTCCGTGGCACAGCCAGCGGGCAGGAGGCGGCGGGTCGGCGAGCCGCCGGACGCGGGCGGCGACAACACCGCCGGTGGCGGGCAGCGAGGCGGCCGGGGTCGGCACGGCCGCCATCCCGGCGCCCATCGCGAGCATGGCTGTCAGCAGGGTGCGGCGGCCCTGACCGCCACCAGCGCGGCGGGCGGCGACGTCGTCGGCGCGCATCTCGGTGAGCCGTGCCACCGCACTGGCTCCGCGCGCGAAGAGCGGAACGGCCGGGGCGACGGCGGCCAGTGAGCGGGTAACCGCCAGCAGCAGGTGGTGCCGCCCGGCCAGGTGCGCGCGTTCGTGCGCCAGCACGGCCGTGAGCTGGTCCAGCCCGAGGACGGCGAGCGCGCCGGTGGTGAGCACGATGGTGGCCGGCCGGCCGGGCACGCAGTACACCGCGGGCTGGGTAGCGTCCAGCACGAACGCCGGGTTCCCGGCTCCGATCCGCTGACCGGTGATACGAGCCGCCTCGGCGTGCGCCCTGGTCCTAACGCTGGCCCGGCGCAGGCTGCGGCCATAGCGCCAGCCGATTACGACCATGGTGATTCCGCCGAGGAAAGCCGTGACCGCGAGCCCGAGCTCGTAAGCGGCGCTCCGGTAGACCGCCGGCGGGCACGCCCCGGTGGTCACCGATTCGCACACGGTCCGCGCGAACGCCGGCCACCCGTCGATAGCCGTCCTGGCCAGCAGCCCCAGCGCGGCCAGCGCCAGGGCCAGCACGCTGATGATCGCGGTCAGCCAGGCAGCGATCCCGAGCCGCGGGCTGGCCCCGGTCCCGGACAGCCGTCCCAGCGGCCGCGGCAGGAGCCACGCCGCGGCGATGGCACAGCAGAACACCAGCAGCGCGGGCTTCATCCGCGCCGCCCGCCACGCAGCTTGCGGAGCACCGACCGCAGCGCCTCCGATTCCCCGCTGTCGATCTGCGCCACGAAGTGGCTCAGCACCGCCTCTGCGTCCCCGCCGTCGACGAGAGCCTCCCGCATCAGCCGGGCACCGTATTCCTCCCGGCTCGCGGTCGGCGTGTACCGGTACGCCTTGCCCTCCTTGACCCGGTCCAGCCATCCCTTCCGGTGCAGGTTGTCCATGGTGCTCATCACGGTCGTGTACGCGATCACCCGCTCGGCGGACAGCTCGTCGAACAGTTCCCGTACGGTGACCGGACCGCTGTGCTCCCACACCCGGTGCATGATCACCGCTTCCAAGTCACCGAACCCGCGCACCTCGCCTCCCGCGTCATCACGAGCAAGCATAGACAGCCCCGAACGCGATTGCTACTGTCTGGCTACGTACTATCTACGTACGCAGATAGTAGATGCTGGATGGTGGTGGAGCACGATGGGGAACGCCGCACGGACCAGGGCGCGAGCGGAGGCACGGAGCGCCCGGCAGAAGATCGCCGCCAGCCGGGCCGCCGACCGCAGGGCCCAGGTACGGGGGCGGGTCCTGCTGGCCGGCGGCAGCGTCGCGGTCGTGATCGCGCTCGTGGCCACGCTGATCGCGGTGAAACTCGGCCAGTCCCCGGTGCGCAGTGGCCCCGCCCCGGCCGCAGGCCCGGGCACCACGGCCCAGGTCCAACGGCAGGCAACTACCGTGCCGCCGGCCACGTTCAACGCGGTCGGGGCCGGAACGGCGACCGGGTTCGAGGCCATCACCGGCCAGCCAGCCCTCACCGCCGGAGGGAAGCCGGAGGTGCTCTACCTAGGCGGCCAGTACTGCCCGTTCTGCGCGGCCGAGCGATGGGCCCTGGCCGCCGCGGCCGGCCGGTTCGGCACCTTGTCCGGGCTCAGCCTCATCCGCTCCTCCCCCGCCGACGTCTACGCCGGCACCGCCACGCTGTCGTTCGAGAAGGCTCACTACAGCAGCAAGTACCTGGCCTTCGTTCCGGTCGAGTGGTTCGGCGAGACCGCCGACCCCGGCACGCCGTTCGGGCACGCCTACCTGCAGCAGCCGACAGCGCAGCAGCAGGCGCTCTTCGCCCGGTACGGCGGCGGCTCGATCCCGTTCGTCGACATCGGGAACCGGTATCTGCTCCCCCAGGTCCAGTACGTTCCCTCGGTGCTAGCCGGGCTGAACTGGACGCAGGTGGCGGCGGCGATGCGCGACCCGGCCAGCCCGGTCGCCAGGGCCATCGACGGCGCCGCCAACGTGATCACCGCCGCCATCTGTACCCTCACTCATGGCCAGCCGGGCGGCGTCTGCCGTTCCGCCGGGGTGAGGGCGGCGGCTGGTTCGCCGTGAGGTCACGCGGACGAGGAAACGCGGGCCGGCCCGGGTTCGGGGGCGGCCGGGCGGGGGCGGAATGAGCCGGCCGCGGCGAAGGCGGCGAAGAACAGCGCGACGATGAGCCACAGGGCGTTGAGCAAGCCCACGGACTGGGCGAGCACGCCGATGACGGGCGGTCCGGCGAGGTTGGCGAAGTAGCCGATGGAGGCGACGACGCTGACCCGTGCGGCCGGGTCGGGTCCGCTCTCCGCCGCCGCGGACATACCGAGGGGGAAGCCCATCGAGACGCCGACCGCCCACAGCAGCACGCCCAGAAGGACGATCCAGGGGTTCCCGGCCAGGATGAACAGCACCATGCCGACGATCCCGATGGCGGTGGTGACGCGGATGGTACGGACGCGTCCGAGGCGATCGACGATGGGGCCGCCGAAGATCCGGGTGATCGCCTCGCTGGCGGCGAACGCGGCGGCGAACAGCGCGGCGACCGCGGCGGCCTGCCCGTGGCCGTTTCGCGCCGCCAGCGTGAGCCAGTTGCCCGCCGAACCCTCGCCGAGCTCGACGCCGAGCATGACGACGCCGATGAGCAGCAGCCGCCAGTCCAGCCAGCCGCGCAGCCACTGGCGGAGCCTGGCTCCCCGGTCCTGCGTCGGCTCCCCGGCCGGCGCGCGGCTCCCGCCCGGGATCCCCGCCGCCGTCGCCAGGGAGGCAGCCGCGATGAGGACGGCTTCGGCGATGAGCTGAGCCGCGGGAGAGACGCCCAGCGCCGCGCAGGCCGCGCCGATTCCCGACCCGGCGGCGACCCCGATGGACCAGGCGGCGTGCATCATCGGCATGAGGGTGCGCCCCGCGGCCCGCTCGACGGCGGCGCCCTCCACGTTGATCAGCACGTCGAGGGTGCCGATCCCCAGCCCGACGATCACGAAGGCGACCGCGACCAGCGGAACCGAACCCACGATGAGCGCGAGGCCCATGACCGCCAGCGCGGCCGTGATGAGCAGCAGCGCTGCCGCGATGGCCCGGCGGCTGCCCAGCCAGTGCAGGACCGGGGTCGACCCGAGCAGCCCGAGGATGGCCCCGACGGTCACCCCCGCCAGGAGCAGCCCGATCGTGGCCGTGCTGATGCCGAGGCCCGCCTTGATGGCCGGCAGCCGCGGACCCCACGCCGAGATGGTGATCCCGCCCAGCCCGAACGCGGCCGTGACCGACCACCGCCAGCGGGCCCGCGCCAGATGTTCTGCTGCGACGATCCGCCTCCGATCAAAAACCTTCCAGTGGAAGATATCACGGGCCCCGCGGGAGCAGGCGCTCGAGGATCGACAGCGAGCGGCCTACGTCAACATCCCCGGGATCGAGGAGCCACTGGATCTGCAGGCCATCCGATGCGGCGATCACCAGCGCCGCCGCGTCCAGCGGGTCGATGTCCGCTGCGATGCGGCCGGCCCGCTGCCCGGACTCGATCCGGACAGCCAGCGTCTCCCGCAGCGCCCGGAACCGGTCGCGCACGAACTCCCGGGTGACGGGGTGGCCTTCCTGCAGCGCGTCGGTGGTGAGGCTCGCGTAGAGCTCCACCAGGCCGGGGATCGAGCGGTTCCTCTCGGCGGCCTCGATGATCACGCCGACGGCAGACTCGTCCGCGGCGGATGCGTCCCCGACGGTCAGCGCCTCGTGGGTCCGGTACACCTCGACCAGCAGCTCGTCTCGTGACGAGAAGTAGTGACGCAGCGCGGCGTGGGACACCCCGATCGCCTCACCGACCGAGCGCAAGGACGCCCTATCCACCCCTTGCCGCGCGAACAGGACGATCGCGCTCTGCAGGATCTGCTGTCGGCGCCGCACCCCTTTCGGGTACGAGCGACGCCCGGGCGCGCCTCCGCCAGCTTCCTCAGTCACCCCGCCATCGTAGGAGCCGGCCCGCGGTCAGCGTGGCTCGTGCGAGTGCCGCTGCGTCACGGGCGCCTGGGTGTGACCGCCCGCTGCGCGCAGCTGTTCGTGCGGTGGCATGGCGTCACCGGCGGCGAGCCTGGAGAACATGTCAAGCATGGAGCGAGCCGGGGGTCGGCGCCTCGCAGCGTCCTGTTGATATGGCGAAGATTCCTCCGCTCTCTCCGCGACAGCCCCATACCTACCGTCTCCGGAAAATAAATATCGAGAGACGATATAACTTCCGTGTACCCGCGAGGCAAACGTCACGACGCCGACGTTCTGGGTCCGGGATTCTCGCGGTGTTTGAACGTGCGCCTGACCGGTAGCCATGAGGCTGGTTATCCAACAGGGAGGGCGCGTGGCGGCGAATATCGTGCGCAGCGACCCGGCGGCCGAGGGGATCCGGCGCAGGCGCCGCGGCCGGGGTTTCAGTTACCTGGGGACCGATGCGGCGGTGATCAAGGACCCGCAGATACTGACCCGCATCCGGTCGCTGGTGATCCCGCCGGCCTGGGAGGACGTCTGGATCTGCGTCGACCCGCTGGGCCACATCCAGGCCGTCGGCACCGACGCGGCCGGGCGCCGCCAGTACCGGTACCACGACCTGTGGCGTGAGCAGCGGGATCAGGCCAAGCACGACCGGGTCCTGGGCTTCGGGGCCGTGCTGCCGCGCATCCGCGAGGTCGTCTGCCGTCACCTGGAGGGCCGGGGCCTGACCAGGGACCGGGTTCTCGCGGCTGCGATCCGCCTGATCGATCTCGGGTTCTTCCGGCCGGGCGGCGAGGAGTACGCGGAGGAGAACGGCACCTTCGGCCTGGCCACCATCAGGAAAGAGCACGTCTCGCTCAGCCAGGGCCAGCTGGTGTTCGAGTATCTGGCCAAGGGGGCCAAGCAGCGTGAGCAGGCGGTGGCCGAGGATCAGGTGTGCGCGGTCGTCCGGAGCCTGCGGCGGCGCCGGGACGGCGGGGACCAGCTGCTGGTCTACCGGAGCGGGCCGCGCTGGCACGACGTCACCGCGGCGGACATCAACGACTACCTCCGCGAGGTATCCGGGGGCGACTACACCGCCAAGGACTTCCGCACCTGGCATGCGACCGTCCTGGCCGCCGTGGGCCTGGCCGTGTCGGAACGCGCTGCCGGAAGTGAAGCCAGCCGCAAGCGCGCCATCGCCAGGGTCGTCCGGGAGGTGGCCGACTATCTGGGCAATACCCCGGCCGTGGCCAGGGCTTCCTATATCGACCCGCGCATCGTCGAACAGTACGAGGCAGGCCGCACGATCGCCGCCGCGCTCGGCGAGCTGGGCAAGGACTGCGACTTCGGCGATCTCGCCACCCGGGACCACGCGGAGAAAGCCGTCCTGAGGCTGCTGGCCCGGCCCGTCTGATCTGCTAGGCCGACTGGCGGCTGCGGACCAGGGGAATCTGGCCGCCTGCCAGCACCATGGCGACCTGGCGCGGGGAGAGCCGGTGCCGGACCGTGACATCAGCGTTCCTGGCCTGGTCGTGCACGGTGAACTCAGCGCCCGAGCCGAGCGCGTCGGTCAGCCCGTCCACGGACAGCTCGTCACCCGCCTCGATGCGGTCGTAGTCGGCCGGGTCGGCGAACTCGGCGGCCAGCACGCCGAAGTTGGCCAGGTTCTGCCAGTGGATGCGGGCGTAGGATTTCGCGATCACCAGCCGCAGCCCGAGGTAGCGCGGGGCGATGACCGCGTGCTCGCGGGAGGAGCCCTGGCCGTAGTTCTCGCCCGCCACGATCACGTGCGTCCCGGCCTCGCGGGCGCGCGCCACGTAGCCCTCGTCGACCTGGCTGAAGGTGAACTCGGCCAAACGGGCGATGTCGCTGCGGAACGGCAGCACCCGGGCGCCCGCGGGCAGGATCTCGTCGGTCGATATGTTGTCCCCCACTTTGATCGCCACCCGCGCGCGCAGGTCGGCGGGAAGCTCGTCGAACTCCGGCAGCGTGCCGATGCTCGGCGCCTTGACCAGCTCCACCTGGCGCGCGTCGCCGTCATCCAGCGGGCCTTCCAGCGGCATGTCGCCGTCGCCGGACCGCGACGGCAGACTCGAAGGGCCCAGGGACGGGTACTCGATGCCGAGCCGCGACGGCAGGTCGCGAGGATCGGTGATCTCGCCGGCCAGGGCGGCGGCCGCGGCCGTTTCCGGCGAGCACAGCCAGACCGAGTCCTCGTCCGTGCCGGATCGGCCGGGAAAGTTACGCGGCACTGTCCGCAGGCTGTTGCGGCCGATCGCGGGTGCCTGTCCCATGCCGATGCACCCCATGCAGCCGGCCTGGTGGATCCGCGCCCCGGACTTGATCAGGCTGAGCGTCCCGCCCATGGCGGTCAGGTCGGCGAGGATCTGCCGCGAGGTGGGATTGACGTCCATGGACACCTGCGGGTGGGCCTGGTGACCGTGGGTGATAGCGGCCAGCACCGCGAAGTCGCGCAGGCCGGGGTTGGCCGAGGAACCGACCACCACCTGGTAGACCGGCTCGCCCGCCACCTCGCGGACCGGCACGACGTTGCCTGGCGAGCTCGGCCTGGCGATCAGCGGCTCCAGGCTCGCGAGGTCGATCTCCTCGGTCAGGTCGTAGGACGCATCAGGATCGGCGGTTACCTCGGCGAAGTCGTCGCCGCGCCCTTGGGCGTCCAGGAACGCGCGGACCTGCTCGTCCGCGGGGAAGACGCTGGTAGTGGCGCCGAGTTCGGCGCCCATGTTGGCGATCACGTGCCGGTCCATGGCCGACAGCGAGCCGAGCCCGGGGCCGTGGTACTCGATAATCCGGCCCGCGCCGCCCTTGACGCCGTGGCGGCGCAGCATCTCCAGGATGACGTCCTTGGCGCTCACCCACGGCGGCAGTGTCCCGGTCAGCCGCACCCCCCAGATCTCCGGCATCGTGACGTACAGCGGCTCGCCGGCCATGGCCATCGCGACCTCCAGGCCGCCCACGCCGATCGCGAGCATGCCCAGCGACCCGGCCGCGCAGGTGTGCGAGTCCGAGCCAGCCAGCGACGCGCCCGGCCGCCCGAATCGCTGCATGTGCACCGGATGCGAGACCCCGTTGCCGGGCCGGGAGTACCAGAGGCCGAACCGCTGGCAGGCCGAGCGCAGGAACAGGTGGTCGGCCATGTTCCGCTCGTCGGCCTGCAGCAGGTTGTGGTCGACGTACTGGACCGAGACCTGGGTGCGCACGCGGTCCAGGCCGAGCGCCTCCAGCTCGAGCATCACCATGGTCCCGGTCGCGTCCTGAGTTAGCGTCTGGTCGATCTGCAGCCCGATCTCCGACCCGGCCGTCATCTCGCCGTCGGCCAGATGCGAGCTGATCAGCTTCTGCGCAACGTTCTGACCCATCTGGCGCGCCTACCCGGGATGCCCCTGGCCATGCGAGGGCCGGAACTCGGCGGCGGTTATCCGGCCCTGGACGAGCCCGGCGGAGATCTTCCTGACCCGCTGGTTGGTGTTCTGGGAGTAGCGGCTGAGCAGGCCGAAGGCCTCCTCGGGCGAGACCCCGAGCTCAGCGTGCAGGACACCCTTGGCCTGCTCGATCACGGCCCGGGATTCGAGCCCCGCGTGCAGGCTTTCGACCATCTTGCGGCAGGTCCCGTACAGCGCGGCGTTGTGCACGGCGGTGCCGCCCTGCGCCGCGACCAGCAGCGCGATGTCATGCGCGGCGCCACGGAACACGTTCGGCTCGTGCCCGTAGAGCGCCACCGCGCCGGCCGGCTGCCGGTCGGTCCGCAGCGGCAGCACCAGGCAGCTGGCGAACCCCGCCTCGGCGGCGGCCCGGCAGAACGCCGGCCAGCGGCATTCGGCCGTCGTGTCATCCGCCCGCCGTGGCTCGTTGTGCCGCAGGGTCTCGACGACGGGTCCGTCTTCGCTATCGACCTGGAGACGGTGGAGTTCCTCCAGCCGCTGATCCGAAGCCGCGAACGTCAGCGCGCCGCTGGCCATGGCGATCGTCACCGCCGCCGCGGTGCCGCCCGGGACCAGTCCGGCCGCTAGCGCGGTCAGCCGCTGCAGCGCCTCGTCCGGGACCTCGTCCCCCTCGAGCAGCTGAGCCACATCAGCGACGTGATCAGCGAATTCCCGCGTCATGGTGATCATGACACCGCGTCCTACCCGGCCGCGCGGCACTCATGTGCGCAGGTTTCGGCCGCCCCGGCCCGGGTATCTGCCAGCCCGGCAGGCGACGTCCGGGCCTGGCGCTGAAAAAAGCCGGGGCCGACCCGAAGCAGTGAGCTCCGCTCCGTCGCGAGCCGATTTCAGTCCTGGACTGCGGCCCGGCGAGACTCCCGGGGTCGACGTACTCACGTGACGAACTGCTGTGCGTCGGCACGCCGCCGACCAGGAACGGGGACTGAAATGACCGAGCCTGCAGGCCAGCCCGCCGACATCATCGAGCTGATCCTGGCCGACCACCGCCGGATCGGCCGCCTGTGCCATGCCCTGAACGACACGGCCCGCCACGATGGCGGCCCCCGCCCCGACTGGATGCCCGGCCATATGTGGCAGCGGCTCGCCGACCTGCTGGTGGCGCACACCCGGGCCGAGGAGGAAACGTGGTATCTGCCCCTGTTCGGCACGGGGCCGCAGCTGGCCGAACGGATCCGGGATTCGATCGCCGACCATGACGAGATCCGCGGGATCATCGGTGCGGCAGCCGTTCAGCCCGCCGGCTCGGCGGCGTGGTGGCGCACGGTCAGGACCGTCCTGACCGTCAGCGCTGAGCACCTCGAGCACGAGGAGCGCGACGTCCTGCCGGTCTGGCTGCCCGGGTTGAGCATGAGCCGGCGGAGGGAACTCGGCCGCCAGTGGTGCGCG
Organism: Streptosporangiaceae bacterium; assembly: GCA_036758545.1. Classification (GTDB taxonomy): domain Bacteria; phylum Actinomycetota; class Actinomycetes; order Streptosporangiales; family Streptosporangiaceae; genus Palsa-504. The sequence continues at coordinate 9,412 of DAIOWL010000195.1, forward strand.
TTCATGGCGGCCTGGAGGCCGGAGGCGCCCGCGCGGTAGCGTGTATACGGTGCTGGCGAGCGCCCTGGTTCGAAAGGCGGGTGCCATGATTCGCACACATAGCCGGTACGTCATCATCGGCGCGGGCATCCACGGCCTGTCCACGGCCTGGCACCTGGCCCGGGACCTGCGGGCCCGCGGACTGGGCGGCGGCGAGGACATCCTCGTGCTCGATAAGCGCGGAGCCGGCGCGGGTGCGTCCGGCA